>JAYUZA010000444.1:0-4118 GCA_043752145.1 Flavobacteriales bacterium | reverse complement strand
TAAGGTGAATATTGGTTTTTTAACTTTTTGTAACGAATTGAAATCCAGCAAAAAGAATCCATAGAATTCGGTATTTCGTATCTTTACATATGAAGACATTCTTTATTTCACTGCTTTTTTTGAGTTGCGCTGCGACTTCTGAAAATTCATCTATGGAAGAAAAAAATATACGTTACGTTGCTTTAGGCGATTCATATACGATTTGCACGGGTGCAAAAACGCATGAGTCATGGCCAATGATTCTTACCCAACATTTAAGCGAGCAGGGAATAAAAACCGAATTGATCGCGAATCCTTCACGCAACGGATTTACAACACAGGATCTGATCGACAATGAACTTTCGGTTTTTGATGAGTCAAAAGCAAATTTCGTGACCGTTTGTATTGGTGTTAATGATTGGGTGCAGGGTGTTGATGCAAAAGCATTTCGAAAGAATTTAATTTACATTCTCGATCACGTGCAAAAAAAGCTCAGTGATAAGTCAAAATTATTGTTGTTAACTATTCCTGATTTTTCGTGCAGCATTGTTGGTCCCGAATATGGTATGGGAAGAAATATAAGTGAAGGAATTGCTGAATTCAATACTATTATTTTGGAAGAAGCAAAAAATCGAAAATTAAAAACGGTCGATCTGTTTAAAATTTCAAAAGAAATGAAAAATGATCTTACATTGGTGGCGGCCGATGGTTTGCATCCTTCGGCAAAGGAATATGCTATTTGGGAGGAGTTGATTTTACCTGTAGCAAAAGATTTATTGAAATGATCAAATTGTTTCTGATTTCTGATTTCCGATTTCTGATATCCTAAAGAATTCCCACATAACAATTCCCGCGCAAATAGAGATATTTAACGAGTGTTTAGTTCCTGTTTGAGGGATTTCGATCACGTGATCGCTTGCCTCTATAACACTTTGTTCTACACCTTCAACTTCGTTGCCGAAAACCAGCGCGTATTTTTTAGAAACCTCCTTTTTAAATTCGTTGAGCATGATCTTTTTCTCGGTTTGTTCAATGCTTATGATCGTAAAGCCGTTATTTTTTAACTCCTCTACAGCTTCACCGGTTGTAGCAAAGTGTTTCCAGGTAACCGAGTCGGTAGCGCCAAGAGCCGTTTTATGAATTTCGCGGTGAGGTGGAACAGGGGTATAACCGCATAAATAAATTCCCTCAAATGCAAAGGCATCGGCCGTGCGAAAGATGCTTCCCACGTTGTGATGGCTGCGAATATTGTCTAAAACCACTACTACCGGGGTTTTTTCACTAGCCTTGAAATCCTCGATACTCTTACGATTTAATTCACTAAGCTTCAATTTTCTGTTCATAACAGCTAATTTTTGTTGGTAATATGTAAAATGAGGAGCAAAGCTAAAGCATAAATTAGATATTCGAATAAAATTTGACTGTGAGCGTAAAAACCAAGGAAAAAAAATCGGAGGAAACTCCTTTGATGAAACAATTTAACGGCATTAAGGCGAAGTTTCCTGATGCACTTTTGTTGTTTCGTGTGGGCGATTTTTACGAAACATTTGGTTCGGATGCTATAAAAGCGTCAAAAATTCTGGGCATTACCTTGACCAAACGTAACAATGGTTCGGATGGTGGTCATGAGCTTGCAGGATTTCCACATCATTCACTGGACACCTATTTACCAAAATTGGTTCGTGCAGGTTTGCGTGTTGCAGTATGCGATCAGTTGGAAGATCCAAAACTTACCAAAACAATTGTAAAACGTGGTGTAACCGAATTGGTAACGCCAGGTGTTTCGTACAACGATAAAGTCCTTGAAAATAATTTCAATAATTTTTTGGCATCGGTCCATATTGGCGAAAAGCAAAGTGGTGTTTCGTTTTTAGATGTATCGACAGGTGAATTTTTAATGGCCGAAGGATCTATTGAATACATTGATAAATTATTACAGAGCTTTAAGCCGAACGAAATTTTATATCAAAAACAAAACTCAAAAAAATTCACCGAGAGCTTTGGTGATAAATTCTATACATACAAGCTGGATGACTGGATTTTTAATTTCGATTACGGATTTGAAAAATTAACCAATCAATTTGCTACACAATCGCTTAAAGGCTTTGGCGTTGATCAATTGCACGAGGGAATTATTGCCGCTGGAGCCATTTTACATTATTTGTTCGAAACACAACACGATAAGGTTTCTCATATAACTAACGTAAGGCGTATACACGAAGATAAATTTGTTTGGCTGGATAAATTTACCATACGTAACCTTGAATTGGTTTACAGCACCAACGAAAATGCAAAAACACTTATTGACGTATTGGATCATACCATAACTCCTATGGGTTCGCGTATGCTCAAGCGTTGGGTGGTAATGCCGTTAAAGGATCTGCGTTTAATTGAGCATCGTCATAAGGCCGTTGATTATTTGGTGCGATACGAAGACAAAGTGGAGGCTTTCTCCATTCAATTGGAACAAGCGGGAGACATGGAGCGCTTAATTTCAAAAGCCGCGGTAGGCAGAATGAATCCGCGTGAATTGGTAAGTTTAAAACGTGCACTTGAAACCATCGAACCGGTTCAGTATTTATTGAAACTCTCCAAGAACGATGCCTTGCAATATTTTTGCGATCAAATGAATCCTTGTAAAAGTTTGGTTGAAAGTTTGGGAAATGCCTTGGATGATGCCGCACCTGTTGCCATTCAAAAAGGCGGGGTTATTAAAGCAGGCGTAAATGCCGAACTGGATGAATTACGAAATCTATTGCATAACGGACGCGAGTATTTGCAAAAAATGCAGCAACGTGAAATTGAAGCAACCGGAATTACTTCGCTAAAAATAGGATTCAACAATGTATTTGGATATTATATTGAAGTTTCCAATACGCATAAGTCGAAAGCACCCGAATCTTGGATACGGAAACAAACACTGGCCAATGCCGAGCGTTACGTGACCGAAGAATTAAAAGAATACGAAACTAAAATACTAAGTGCTGAAGAAAATATTCTGGCCCTTGAATCGCGTTTGTTCAATGAACTAATTTCATCAGTACAGGAATTTATTGTTCCCATTCAACACAACGCACATGTATTAGCGCAGGTGGATTGTTTGTTGTCATTTGCTATTTGTTCAACCAAAAATGGCTATACGCGTCCGGTTGTTAACGATAGTAAAGTAATTTCAATTAAAGACGGGCGCCATCCGGTAATTGAATTGTGTTTACCCGATGGACAAAGTTATATTGCCAATGATATTTATTTGGATGATACCAAACAACAAATTATGATGATCACGGGTCCGAACATGGCCGGTAAATCGGCTTTGTTGCGGCAAACAGCATTAATTGTATTGTTGGCACAAATTGGTTGCTTTGTTCCTGCAAAAGCGGTTGAGATTGGTGTAGTAGATAAAATTTTCACCCGTGTGGGTGCCAGCGATAATTTGACCTCTGGAGAATCGACCTTCATGGTTGAGATGAATGAAACAGCTTCAATTTTGAACAATGTAACGGACCGAAGCTTGGTGCTTTTGGATGAGATTGGTCGCGGTACAAGCACCTATGATGGAATTTCTATTGCCTGGGCTATTGCCGAATATTTGCACGAAAATATTAAGTCAAGAGGAAAAACATTGTTCGCTACACATTATCATGAGTTAAATGATATGTCGAAAATATATAAGCGTATCAAAAACTTTAACGTTTCGGTTAAGGAGATAAACGGAAAAATTATTTTTATGCGCAAGGTAATTCCGGGTGGAAGTCAGCATAGTTTTGGAATTCATGTGGCGAAATTAGCGGGAATGCCTGTGAAAGTGGTGCGTAGAGCAGAGGAAATGTTGAAAAAACTGGAATCGGTGCGCCAAAAAGTAAATGACGATTCAGACGGTTCGGTTTTGACCAAGGATGATAAAGTTCAATTGAGTTTTTTCCAACTGAATGATCCTGTGCTTGAACAAATAAAAGAACAAATTGAAAAAACGGATATTGATACGTTGACTCCGGTTGAAGCTCTAATCAAATTGAACGAGATCAAAAAAGCAATTGGTGTTAAATGATAACCCGAATTATTCCCATAATTTTTATTTCCACATTTATTTTTTTTGATTCTGCAGCACAGAAGCCCACCGAGACATCTCAATTCTCTCC
>JAYUZA010000443.1:0-4135 GCA_043752145.1 Flavobacteriales bacterium | reverse complement strand
CCCCTCTTCGTGAACGGCAGAAAGTGCGGCAACACCAATGATCGCATCCATATAAGCTGCCAACATTCCACCATGAACGGCTTTTGTAGTTGCCAAATGTCTTTTTTGTGGCGTAAATGAATATTCAATATTTCCGGGACTAGCCACTATAAATTCCATTTGGTGATCACGACCAAATTCATTCATTTCGTTATATATTTCTAAGATATTTTTATTGGGCATGCATAAAAGTAATTAAATTTATCCATTAAACAATGAAAATCTATTCAAAGAGCAAATCGGAAATCAGAAATCAGAAAATGGTTGAATGCCTTATGCCAAATGGCTTTTGCCTGACCTGAATTTAATTTGAAAAAAAATATGAAGTACAATTTAAGCGAAATAACCGAGGTTATTAAAAACAGGAGATCCATTTTTCCTGAGCAGTTCAGCGACAGAAAAGTTGCGCGTGAAATAATTGAAAAAATGCTGAACAATGCCATTTGGGCACCAACACATGGAATGACACAGCCTTGGAGATTTAAGGTGTTTATGGAAGACGGATTAAAAAAATTATCAGAAACCTCATCGCGTTTATACAAGGAAACCACACCTGCTGAAAAATTCATGCAATCGAAATTCGAGAACTTCACAAATCGTCCTCTAAAAAGTTCGGCTGTTATTGCTATTTGCATGGAACGCCAAGCTATTGAAAAAATAAAGGAGATCGAGGAAGTTGAAGCTGTAGCTTGTGCCGTTCAAAATATGCACCTAACGGCTACGGCCTATGGGTTAGCTTGCTATTGGAGTACCGGTGGTGCAACCTACACCTATGAAATGAAAACTTTTTTAGGACTGGGCGAAAAAGATATGTGCTTGGGATTTTTTTATATCGGGTATCCCGCTATTGAGTGGCCAAAGAGCAGCCGGAAACCGATTGAATATGTTACTGAGTGGATAACGGAAGCGTAGTTAAAATAGGAAATATGAAATATGAAACCCGGAAGGTTCAACGATTTCTTTAAAAAAATTTAAGCCGGAGTTAAATGAGAAAATTCTAGAAATTAGATTCCGTCTGAACCAAAATATTTCAACATTTTCTGATTTCCTCTTTCTGATTACTAATTTTTTTTAAGTTTCTATTTGGGCGATTTAACAAGCACATCTCTTACTCTTTAAGTTTGCTTAATTTTTAATGCTGAATCGCGTGAATAATGAAATGTAAGGAGACTTTAAGTTATTAGCGAATAAATCGTTGATAGATTTACTTCACTCGAATTTTTTGTCCGACCGACAGTGTTTTTTCTTTCCTAATTCCATTTATGTCACAAAGTTTTGAAACAGAAGTTCCGTATTGGCGAGCTATTGCGCTTAAGGTATCGCCACTTCTTATCTTGTGATATTTTGCATTTTTGTTCGAGTAATTATGTTCAACCACAGCTTTATGCTCAGGTTCAGTTGAATTTTTGTTATGCATTTTATCCTCGTACTCGCCTTCTATTTTGTCCTGCATCTCGGGATTATTCTTGTAACGCTCCAATAAAATATTTTTATTTGATACAGCTCGGTAATTAAACATGGAAGGACAGATCAAAAGATTTTCGTCCTTGAGCGTGTTTTTTTCAAAATCAAAAATCTCGGCCGGATCAAGTGCTGTATCGTAAAAACGAACTTCAAAATGTAAATGCGGACCATAGCACCTTCCCGTACATCCTCCCAAACCAATAACCTCACCTGCACTTACGCGTTGGTAAGGACGCACTTTTATTTTGGAGAAGTGCGCGTAGTATGTTTCAAGTCCGTTATAGTGACGAATGATCACGCAATTTCCAAATCCACCTTTATTGTATTGCGCATATCTTACAACACCATCAAATGCAGCTTTAACAGGATCACCTACATTAAGATCAATATCCAAACCATGATGAAAACGTGAGCCGCGATATTTGAATGAGGAAAGAATCGCTCCCTGAATTGGAAGACACCAGCGTTTGTGATTTGTATCTACCGAACATAACCAAATAGTATCTCTTAGTTTATTCAGATCGTTGTCGTATGTAAAAGGCATTTCCGTATTCCAAAAAAGTTTAAACTTTAATGAGGTGTCACTGGAAACATAATCGTGAAGACCCCTGTTTAAAATGCCATCAAAATTTTCTTCGCGTAAATATGACCATGATTGATCGGTATAGATCACAATATAAGTGTCTTGGAACGGAAGGGTGTCAATGGGAGTTTTCTCACTTTCAGAGGGTTGTGATTGGGCATTCGTGGTCATGGACAGTAAAAAGAGCACCATCCAGAAAACATTTAACCTTCTGTAAATCAGATATTTTACTCGATTTTCCAACAACAATAAACCTGGTAGGCCTTAAAGATAAGATTTTTAAATAAAGTAAAAACCTTTTGGCTTGTTAAAATTCCTATAATGTGTGAAAATTAATTTGTTAATGCTAAATCACGTTAGTGCTTAGTGCGTTATTTTTTGTCAATGAAAAAAAGCAAATTTAATTGCTCCGAAAATCGGATACAAATACATTTTGATTTATCAACAATTGCTTGTAAATAACGTGCATTATAATGAACATGACATATGAATCCCCACTAATGAGAGACGAAAAGCCCTCAACAGTCGCTAACCTACCAATTATTTAATAATGGAGATCTTGTAATTTTGTTTAACACTGTTAACATTTACCGACAAAATATAATTTCCATTGGTAAATTTATCAAGGCTTAACCTATTATCGCCTGAATATAATATTCCACTACTGATCTCTCTTCCTGTATTATCAAAAATAGTATATGGTTGTTTTGAACGATTGGTGTGTATATTCAATTCATTTGTCGAGGGATTTGGCCAAATACTTATCAATGCAATTTCTTCCTGCTCCTTAATTCCGGTTGGATTCATGATCTCAACGATCAGGTCATCCATGTAAAAGCCATCCATTTCAACACCTCCATCACTTAAGAAAATAATCTTTAACCGGATGGTTGATCCGATATATGTATTCAAATTTATTTCTTCCAATACCCAATTATTCATTACACCATCGTATAGAGGTTCACCTTCATCCTGATCGGCTGTTCCTGTAGAAGTATATTTTCCACAGATAGGATCAAAACTTACGCCACCATCAGAAGAAATTAAAACCTGCGCATAATCGTATCCTTTTTCAATTTCCCATTTTCCGTAAAATTTAAATTGCGCAAAAACTGCCGTTGCAGGAATGGAAATATCGCTTGTCGTAAGCGATCTGTTATTAAAAGCTGTATAATTTCCAAGCGGTGAATCGGTAAGGCTCGAAGAAGGTGAAACAAATTCGGTTGTGCTTGTTGACCAGCCCGCATTGGTAAAACCCGTTAACGAAGTAAAATCAGAACCGAATATGGTAACCGGTATTCCAAAATATTTTAGAACAGTATCATTTATTATTCCGCTTGCGTTGGTCGTTTGCAAAATAAATTTTAATGGCGCGCCTTCGGGTGTTCCTAAAGCTATTGTAAAATCAATTGAATCAAGGATCGGTAAATAGCCACTCACATTGGTAAATGTTTTTGGAGAACCAACAGCTATAATGCTACCTGATAAAGGAATAATAGAAACCATTGAAGTGCCTAAGGCCTCGATCCCTAATTTTTGCACATTGAATTTAAAATAATGTGTTGTAACCGGGTTTCTGAAAACTTCTTCGTTGGCGTCATTCGCGTTGCAGTAATAATGTAAAAGATTTAATGCTGTAATATTTTGAAATAAGGTTGAGGCCGAAACGTTCTCGATCTCGGTTGATGGTGGCCAAAATCCGTAGGTTGTTGAGCCTACTTCGGGCGTCATTGCAAAAACACGCGGTTTTGTAATAGTGTCACCATAATACCAATCATCACTTGTGCCAGAAGCGGGATATAAAGTCACTGCCGATTGATTCACAAAACCATTTTGACAAACCATTAATTCGGTTATGTTTTCAAAATAATCCTTATCTGGGGCGTCAACATAATCATGACCGTAAGGGAACAATAATAAATTTCCGTAGGTATGATAATTCAACGCTATTTTAAATTGATGTGCTAAAACAAAATCACGTACCGCTTGTGTTTCCGGTTCCGAAAAAGCGGATGGTCCGCGGTACACATCACTGCTGGTACTTGTGGA
>JAYUZA010000442.1:0-4137 GCA_043752145.1 Flavobacteriales bacterium | reverse complement strand
CATATAATTTGGCACCCCCGCAAGGTCGGCATGGCTGTAAAAATTGACCGATGAATTAGTGACCGCAAAATTTTGATCGAGCTTCGCCAGTTTCATGGTAACACCATCGTAAACCCACATAGAATTATTGAAATTGGATGCGCATAATAACGACACCTGGTCAACAGGAATTTTGTCAAACGAAATGGCATTGTTTTGCGCACTCAATGTATTGTCTAAAATAATAAGTGTGTTAAAGCTAAAATTAAGCGCGTAAATTTTCATGGCCTGCGAAGCGTCAAAAAATTCAATGTTACGAATGGTATTGAAATTTTGCGCGAAAATCGAGTCGCCTTTTGCATTGAACTTATTCACTGTCGATCCGTTTATCAAATATAAATTTCCAATGCCATCAGTAGTAATGAAATCGGCACCATGCGGAATAGTGTCCATCATTTCCAATTGCAACGTAGTGTCGGGCCTCGCAACAAATGAATTTAATATAAGCAGTAGTTTTATCATTTATTTAATTCAAGCAGATCGTCCATTAATTCGCGATCGTTCAATAAACGGGGAATTTTATTTTGTCCCCCCAATTTACCTTTTATTTTTAACCAGTCGTAAAACAAGTTCGGTCGTGCAACAGTTATAACGGGCAATTGCATAATGAAATTGTGTGAACGCTTAGCTTCATAGTCTGAGTTCAATGCTTTTAAAGCATTATCAAGAACCTCGCCAAAAAACAGCAGATCATCGGGTTGTTTGTCAAATTCGATAAGCCATTGGTGCGCACCGGTTTTTTTATCGCTCATATACACGGGACAAGCCGTATATTCCTTGATCTGGGCACCTGTTCGTGCACAAGCGGTTTGTATGGCTTTTTCGGCATTGTCAATAATAACTTCTTCGCCAAACGCGTTGATGAAATGTTTTGTACGGCCCGTAATTTTAAACCTGAATGGATTGATGGTTGTGAATGTAACGGTATCGCCCAAAACATAGCGCCACAAACCCGAATTGGTGCTAATGATCATGACATAATTTACACCCGGTTTTACCTGATCTAGCCAAATGCAGTTTTCGGTCTTTCCCTGTTGAAAATCGTCAAGCGTTATGAATTCATAAAAAATTCCGTAATCAAGCATTAAAAGCATTTCATTCTTGTCGACCTGGTCCTGAATACCAAAAAATCCTTCACTGGCATTATAGGTTTCTACGTAGTGCATTCCGGGTTTGCGAATAAGTTGGTCAAATTGGTCTTTGTACGGAATAAAACTTACACCACCGTGCATAAATAATTCAAGATTTGGCCATACATCGGCCATATTATTTTTGCCTGTAATTTCAAGTATGCGTTTAAAAAGGATAAGTGTCCATGAAGGAACACCTGCAACAATGTAAACGTCTTCCTTGATCGTACTTTGAGCCATTTGCTCAATTTTTTCATCCCATTTATCAAGTAATGCAATTTCTTTTTTGGGAATTCTGCGGATCTCGGCCCAAAAGGGTAAATTTTTAATGATGATGGCACTTAGATCACCAAAATAGGAATCGCTGGTGATGTTGTGAATTTGCGCACTGCCACCAATAATTAAATGTTTGCCTTTGTATAATTTTCGGTTAGGGTGATTTTGGTAATACAAACACAAAAGATCTTTTCCGCCTTTATAATGACATTCTTCAAGAGTTTCTTTACTAACGGGGATTAATTTAAATTTATCGTGAGTGGTTCCCGATGATTTGGCAAACCATTTTATTTCGGTTGGCCATAATAAATTTTGTTCTCCGCTAAAGATGCGGTCAACAAATGGTTTTATATCCTTATAATCCTGAATGGGAAAACGAGCTTTAAATTTTTCGTAAGAATCAATTGAAGCGTAACCATGTTTTTTTCCCCACTCGGTATCTTTTGCCGTAGTAATTAATTTACTCATTAATTCGGCCTGCACTTCTAAGGGATACTTTGTAAAAAGCTCAATTTGATGCATTCGCTTTTTGATCAGCCAGGAGAATATGGAGTTGAAAGGCATCGTTTATAATTAGGCTTAAATATAGGGATAAATAGGAAAGCAGAAATAAGAAATTAGAAATCAGAAAACCGTGCTGCGTTCTTCGTTCTCAGTTGTTGGGGGGCAAGGGTACGATTACCAAAGCAAATAAAAAGGGTGTGACTGAATCCCTTAGATTAGATGAAGAAAAGGAAAGTTGAAATAGTAAGTACCGAATATAAAAATGCAGAATAGGTAAAAAGAGCTTGCCATGGACAACGTTATCAAATTTTGCTGTCACGAACAACGAACAACTATAACACGCTTGTTTGTCCCGAAGAACGGTTTACCAACTACTTATTTCCCGTAACATGGAAAAATCCACTATACGATTTTGCATCAGGCGTTGTAAGAATATAATAGTAAACACCGTCTGAACTAATTGACCACGTATTGTTATACGTATCGGTTGAATACATTTCATTTCCCCATCGGTTGAAAATTTTCAAGGATGATCCCGGAGGTAAGCCCTGAATATTGAAGACATCGTTCATGCCATCACCATTGGGTGTAAAAATATTCGGGATCAACAATGAGTAAAATATCGTAACCGTTACCTGATCGGTGCCTGTACAACCAAAACCATTGGTAACAACTACAGTATAAGTAGTAGTTTCTTGAGGGGTAGCAATTGGATTAGCACATGCCGCGCAAGAAAGCGAGTTAGAAGGGGTCCATGCAATAGTTCCCGTTCCTGTTGCAAAAAGATTTACAGGATTAGCAGGTTCAGCGTACTCAATAAGTGTGTCGTTGGAGGTAATAACTACCGGAGTAGGATTTACGCAAATAAAAGTTGAATCATCATCAGAACAAATTCCATTCGTATATGAAACAATATACGTTGTATTAACCAGTGGCGAAACTGTAATGCTTGCCGTTGTTTGCCCCGTACTCCAATTATATGCCGGTGTTCCCGTAGCGGTTAATGTTATGCTTTGGCCTGAACAAATACAACTGTCGGGTGGAGAAACAATGTTCGGAACGGTTAAAACAGTTACATACAAACTGTCTTGGGCGGTACATCCGTTGGCATCGGTAACGGTAACACCAATATAACCCGAACCAACCGGTGTTTCCGTATTATTAACAAGTGTATCGTTAGCATTTGTTGTCCATTGATAACTATAGCCTGTAGTTCCACCGTTTGCTGCCGAATTTAAGGTTACAGAGTTTCCCGCGCAAACCGAATCGTTTAATGTTGTAACATCAACGGTCAGTACGTTAGGCTGAGTAATGGTTACCGAATCAATGATAACGTTGCCTGTAGAATCGGTAATGATGCATGTATACGTACCCGGATTAAGATTAGTAATGGTATCATTGGTAGACCCTCCCGGTGACCATGAAAAGGTTATGGGAGTTATTCCACCGGAGTAAGTTACAAAGGCAGTTCCATCATTGGCGCCAAAGCAACTAATAGGAATGATTGAGGCGTTTGCATAGAAAAAAGTTGGATCGCAAACAGGAACCGATGGGTCAAGGTCAGCGATCGGGTATAAGCGCACATCATCTAAAATAGCTTCGGTACAAGTTGAACAAATATGTCCCCAGTTGGTAAATTTTATCGTATGTGTAGTTGAGGTTGCAATAAATTCAACAACGTAGCGAATACCTATATCGGTTGATCCGCCATTTGTTGGATTGTTGGATAACATCAAATAACCAAAACCAACATCAACACCAAAAATTCCGTCATTAGCAAAATAACCACCACCCGATTCACCACCCGACCAAAATTCCAATGCATAAACATCTCCTATAGTTAATCCTGTAACAGTTTGCTGAATGCTAACACCTGTTGAGCCACCATACCCTCCATAAATTGCATCGGGATATCCGGGTGGAATTCCAAGAACTGCACAACTATCGGAAAAGGAAATACACGAAAGATCATCGGTAGTACTTGAACATGGGTTGCAATAAAAATTACCCAAATACACAGCGCTAACACCATCTGCGATTACCGAGAAAGATGCATCAACCCTGCTGGCATATGTGCTGGGTCCGCCTCCTGTACAAATCCAACCGGTAATATCGCAAGAATAACTTGAAGAAGTAGGGCAAAAATATCCTCCGAATCCGGTGGCACAAGTAGAAGCTTCAAAACTTC
>JAYUZA010000441.1:0-4140 GCA_043752145.1 Flavobacteriales bacterium | reverse complement strand
GGCAGCTGCCAATAAACGTTTTGTTTCTTCTTTATTACAGGCAATGTCAACAGCAATATTGCTTGTCTTGCATGTCATGGTAGCCTGAAAACGCATTTGATTTATGCCATAACCCAATTGAACCAACGAATTTGTGCCTAAACGTATCCAGGGAATATCCCTTGCCACTGCTTCGTCAACAATACTTCCTGTACTCGGGCCTAAACGAACTTCTTCACGTATCTCGCGCATTTTTTTAAGGTCGGCTTGCAAATCGTATTCGGTTCCATCAATCAAAGCTTGTGCAATTGCTACTGCCGACTCGGCTGCAAAAAGACCAACCTTTTCTTCCATATAACTAAACACTACATTGTAAACACCGGGGGTTTTTGTTTCGCGCGTGCGTCCAAATCCTGTGTCCATTCCGGCCAGGGTTTGCGTTTCTAAAGCAATATGTTCAATAACATGTCCCATCCAGGTACCTTCTCCAACCCGTATAAAAAAACCGCCCCGCACTTCTTCCGAACAACGATGGTCGATCATGGATGGAAACATTTTTTCCAGTCTTTCACCAAAACCCTTGATCTTGTTTGTGGGCAGTTGCTCCAACTCTTCTAAGTCCAACCGCATTTGAATCAACTTCTTGCGATTTACGCTCCATATATTTGGTCCCCTCAGGGCCTGTACACTTAATATCTTCATGCCTGTATCACTTGCTAATTAAGTGGTTAATATAATACAAAAACCAATATGCGGGCTCAAGCGGCCTAAATTACGTGTTAATCGATGTTTTTTCGCATTAAAGCTGTTATCAACATTCCTCAATGTATTAATTATATAAAAGGCTATATAAACGCTAAATCAAAATTTATACTATTACAATAAGGTATCGTTGATGTTTGCATAACAATACCACAATGTTTGATTTTTTAATAGAAAAAAAAGTACAATGAATCCAAAAGGCAAATTGATCATTATCGGAGGGGCTGTAGACAAAGGAAGTTTTACAGAAAAGGAATTTCATGAAAATGTAGCGAAAAATCTTAATTTTTTCGAAACCGGAATTCTTAAACGATTAATTGTAGAATCAAAACACAAGGAAAATTCCCGTATTGAAATTATTACAACCGCTTCAAAAATTCCGCGCGAAGTTGGACCCGAGTATGCAAAAGCCCTGGCTTATTTAAATGCAACCAATGTTGGTGTAATGCATATCGAAAATCGTGAACATGCCATTGACCAGGAAAATATTGACCGCGTAAAAGTAGCCGATGTGGTTATGTTTACCGGGGGCGACCAATTACGGCTAACATCCATTTTAGGAGGTACCGAAATTCATGATCTGCTTCTTTCAAAATACCAGAACGATGATTTTATTTATTCAGGCACTTCGGCAGGAGCTGCGGCTGCTTCAAACAATATGATATATCAGGGAAGCAGTAAAGAAGCTTTGTTGAAAGGCGAAGTAAAAATTACCAGCGGTCTTGGTTTAATAAACGATGTAATTATTGATACGCATTTTGTACAACGTGGTCGCATTGGCCGTTTATTTCAGGCTGTAGTTGGTAACCCGCGGGTGTTGGGCATTGGCTTGGGAGAAGACACAGGTTTACTTGTTACCAATGGAAATGAACTGGAAGCCATTGGTTCGGGACTGGTAATTTTAGTTGATGGCCGTCAAATAAAAGATACCAATTTAACACAGGTTGAAATTGGTCAGCCTATTTCCATTAAAAATTTGATAGCACATGTAATGAGTAAATATGATAAATACGATCTCATAACACACACCATGAGTATTTTCGACTCACAGGGGAAACCTTCTAAAATAATAGAATCAACACCGAAACCGATAAAATAGTTATTGGTTAATTGTTATTAGGGCGTGTACTGATAGCGAAGTGCAACCTCAATTACAAATTAATACAACAATGCACTTCTGCTTCAGTACTGGGCTATTCACTACAAGTCCTCGGCTCAAATCCCAAATTTCAAATCAATTTGATTTCAAGCCTCCGGGCTTTTCGTTTCTATCCCTCACGCGGTTTAAACATTAAACTTTAAACCTTGAACTTTAAACAAACTTTTTATAGTATATTTACCTTATGAAACTAATCATTCACGGAGGATTTTTTAGCGAGTCATCGCAAAGTGCCGAAACAAAACTAGCCAAGCAAAACGCGTTAAAACGCATTGCAACAAATTCGTACGAATATTTAAAAACACATACCGCTTTTGAAACGGTTATTTATGCTGTTGAACTATTGGAGAATGACGAATTGTTCAATGCCGGCATAGGCTCACAAATTCAAAGCGATGGTAAAATACGCATGAGCGCCTCGATCATGGACGGCACATCCTTAAAATTCAGCGGAGTTATCAATATCGAAGAAGTAAAAAATCCAATTCGTGTTGCCGAAAAATTATTTACGTATGATGATCGCGTTTTAGGTGGCGAAGGCGCTATAAATTTTGCCCGCAAAAACGGCTTTGAAAAGTTTAGCACCGAAATTCCCCAACGCAGAAAAGAGTATGAAGACAAAGTAGCACAGGAACAGGTTACAAGTACCGTTGGTTGTGTTGCGTTAGATGCGCAGGGAAATATTGCAGCGGCAACTTCAACCGGAGGCAAAGGTTATGAAATGCCGGGCCGTATTTCCGACTCAGCCACAACAGCCGGGAATTTCGCAAACGCCATTTGCGGTGTAAGTTGTACAGGCGTTGGTGAGGATATTGTGAGCACCGCCATAGCAACAAAGATCGTAACACGCGTTACCGATGGTATGCCAATTAAAGATGCATTTAAAAAGTCGTTTGAAGAATTAAAAGTGTTTGATGGTTTTGCAGGCTGTATTGCCATTGATAAAAATGGTAATATGTATCATCAGGATTCACATCCGAGTATGGTATTTGCTTCGTACGATGGGAATGAGATTGAGGTATTCAACTAATGCATGATCTCGGTTATTTATTTTATAGGAATTGCCTTGTTTCTTTTTCCGGCAATTATCTTTCTTGACTTTAATAAGAAAAACAATGTTTACATAGGTGTTATTTACCTTATCGTATTTGTTTTTGTTGTTTTCTTTGTGTTGCCTTGGTTAATAGCAACACCTGACCGCGCAATGGCTTTTGCTATGTCAATTCCGTTTTTAATGGCGGCTTATTTGATCATTGCAAAGAAAAATAAGAAACAGATCATACGAAAAGAAAATAAAGATGTTATTGATGACTTAAATTAGCAAGATCTCATTCACACCCACTCCCATTTATCCACCGGAGGGTACTCACGAAGGTGGACACCCACCAACAACTAAGTACTAAGAACTGAGAACTGTTTTTTACTTCCCCTTAATTCTCTCCTTAACCCTCTTCGGTATCAACTTATCCCGCTTCTGCTCCTTCATCTCTTTTGCATACTTCTTATATGCTTCAACCGCTTCGGTTTTTTTACCGGTATCGTAATACGCATCGCCTAATCCTAAATATGGTCCGGTCAACCATGGAATCATGCTACTCAGATATAAATTAATCGCGATCGAAGCTTCGTAATCCTTTGCCTGATTTAAAAACGTAGCATAGTTTTCTAACCATAATTGAAAATATTCCTTACTCCAAACATCCGTATCCATCGTCTTAAGAGCTTCATTGCATTCCTCTTTAGTTTTATAATTTAAATGAATTTCATTTCCATAAAAACTTAAGGCAATTTTCATATAACCCGCAGCGGCCTTTGGGTCATTTTTTTCATGCGCTATTAAGGCAACTCGATGAGCCCGATCCATTATTTTAAATGAGACTTCTTGTTCGTTAAAATAGTACATGGGGTACATTACATTGTTATAAGCATCGACAGCTCCTTGAATGTCATATTTCTCCAAAGCTTCTTCGGCTTTTTGAATGGCATTGGCAGATTCATCAACATAATCGGAATACAAATACTTAACACCTGTATATTTTGAACCACTTTTTTCCAATACAAAATAATAGGTGTACTGTGTTGCTCTATACGGCATTTCAAACATAAAGCTAATCGTATCGTTTTTACATACAGGCATGCCATACACTTTAGCCCAATTAAAAAACGGGGCCTCCACTGCTCCAAGTTGACCGATTTTTAAAAAGAAAGGTTCCTTTGTATTGAAACGTATGGCAAAGGAA
>JAYUZA010000440.1:0-4149 GCA_043752145.1 Flavobacteriales bacterium | reverse complement strand
ATTATTCTTAGTAAACGCATGGGCAGCTAAAAGTCCTTTAGCATCATCATCAAACAGTACTTCCCAAACCAATACGCTGGAGACACGAACATCCAATTGTGCTCCGGGTACTGCACGGCAAATTATGGAATTCAATAATGTTTCGGCTTTGCTTGAACAAGGCGGATTGTTGTTTCGCGACAGGCCATTAAACAGGGCAGCCTACGAAGTTCCTAAAGGAAGTGGTGTGCGCGCTATTTACGCCAATTCATTGTGGATGGGTGGAATTGATGATGGGGGTAATTTAAAAATTGCTGCCATAACTCAATTCAGGGATGCGGGAAATGAATTCTGGCCTGGTCCTTTAGTACAGGGTAGTGGATTTATTGATCAGGAAACCTGTGCTGAATATGATAGATTTTATTACGCCAATCGTTCGGAAGTATTGGCTTTTTATAATGATTATTTAGACGATGGTTCGGTTTCAAGTGTGCCTGCAAATATTGCCAACTGGCCAACCGATGGTCCGGGCAACCAATTCTTGGCTCCGTTTTATGACGCTAACAGCGATGGTGTTTACGAACCGTTGGAAGGTGACATACCATGGTTCCAATTCAAAAAAACGGATACCGAATTATCATGCAGCAACAACCGAACCGTTACTATGTATGGCGATCAGGCGTATTGGTGGGTATTTAATGATAATGGAAATATACACACCGAATCAGCCGGAGAACCGTTGGGCATGGAAATTCATGCACAGGCTTTTGCTTTTAATACCGATGATGAAGTAAACGACATGACCTTTTACAATTACGAACTAATTAACCGAAGTACCGAATCGTTATATGAAACTTTTTTCGGTAATTTTTTTGATGCCGATCTGGGTAATTCAACCGATGATTATGTTGGATGCGATGTGCAACGTGGCTTAGGTTATATATATAATGGTGATGCCGATGATGCCACAACTGCTGGTTCGGTTGGCTATGGATTAAATCCTCCTGCTGTGGGTGTCGATTATTTTCAAGGTCCCTTTCAGGACCCCGATAATATGGACAATCCTTTAACACCAAATTATCAAAACGCTGTTGACAGCGGTGGAATTCCATATGCGGGACTGGGAATTGGTTATGGCGATGGTGAGGTAGATAACGAACGTTTTGGTATGTTAAAGTTTGCAGCATATACAGGATTTGGCGCCACCAATGATAATATGGCTGACCCCGAAATAGGTAAGGCACCACAGGCGTATAATTATTTAACAGGTCATTGGCGTGATGGTTCCGACATGGTATTTGGCCTAACAGGTTATCAAACTGCTTCCGGAGGAATTCCAACCGACTATTTATATTTCTATGATTCCGATCCGTATTTTTGGGCCACCCGTGGTGTACCGGTTGATTCGATGTGGCGCGAAGACCTGGTAGGAAATCCACCGGGTGATAGACGTTTTATAGAGTCTTCGGGCCCCTTTACACTTATTCCGGGTGCTATAAATAATATCACTATTGGCGTTGTGTATGCACGTGCTTCGGCAGGTAATCCTTTTGCATCGGTTCAATTATTGGCTCGTGCTGATGATAAGGCGCAGGCGCTGTTTGATAATTGTTTTAAAATACTGAACGGACCCAACGCTCCGGACGTTACTACGCAGGAACTGGATAAGGAAGTAATTTTAATGATCTCCAACCATCCGTTCTCAAATAATACAAAGGAAACCTATTCTGAATTAGATCCGTTTATAGTATTACCATTGGGCGCACCATACAATTCACCAACATTGACCCAAGCCCAAATTGATGATCTTTACAGGACCTATAAATTTGAGGGATACCTGATCTATCAGCTGGCGAATCAAACCATTGGTTCAAGCGATCTGCAGGATCCCGATAAAGCGCGTTTGGTTGCGCAGGTTGACGTTAAAAATGATATTACCAAATTAATTAACTGGACCACCAATCCCGAAACCGATTTTTTAGAGTCAAATTTAATGGTTGACGGTTCAAATACAGGAATAAAGCATTCATTCAGTTTTAAGACCGATGCCTTTTCGCAGGGACGTTTGGTCAATCATAAAACGTACTATTATATGGCAATGGCCTATGCGAGCAATGAGTATAAAAAATATCATCCAAACAATGCATATGATGGACAGGCAAAACCATTTATTCAAAGCAGGCTTACATATGGTGGCGAAGCGGTTCCCGTGATCAAAGTTATTCCGCACATACCTTCGGTCGAAAATGGTGGAACAATGGCTAGTTCAAATTATGGTGACGGGCCAATTATCACACGAGTTGAAGGAAGAGGTAACGGAGGATTGGATGTTATGTTAACACCCGAGTCGGAAAATGAGATCGTAAATAATTTTTTTGCACCATATCCTAAATATTATGGTGGCGAAGGAAAAGGTCCGGTTGAAATAAAGATAATTGACCCTTTAAATGTTACCGATCACCAATTCCGTATAGCGTTCAACGATTCGTTATCGGCACTCGAAAAGGCAACATGGACCTTGACCGATCTTACAACAGGTGAAACAATTGAATCAGATTGGGGAATAAACATTTCAAATGAACAAATTTTTCCGCAATACGGTTTTTCAGTTACCATAAAACAATGGTCAAAAAAGGAAACGATCTATGATCCTGAGTTAGAAATATATCGACACTATCTTCGCTCATCCCTTATTCGATCGGAAATAAATTATGCCGATGTTTCAAAAGCATGGATAACGGGCGTAAAAGATGAAGAAGGCAATAATGAAAGGAATTGGATACGTTCGGGTGCTGTTATAAACACAGGTGATTTCAACAGCTGTGGTGATCCTATTTATAACGATAAACTGGAATACGACATTGAGCAGGTGTATGAAAAGATCGTGGGAGGAACTATTTCACCGTATCACATAACAGCAAGGTCAAACTACAATGCCAACGGAAATTATTATTGCGTTACTAACGCTCCGGTTGATGCCGATTTTCAATCTTCTCAATCAGGAAAGATCTTAGACCTGTATAACTTTGGCACCAAAACATTGCGCAGTGTGGAAATTGTATTGACAGCTGATAAAAGTAAATGGAGCCGTTGCCCGGTTGTGGAAACCACCGATAATCCTGAATGGGCCGTGTCAACATACGGACAAAAACAAGTCATAAAAGAATTACCATCGCTTGACAAGAATGGAATGCCGGGCGATGGAGTTGTTTCTGTAACCGATCCAAATGATGCCGATTTTATTGGTGCAACAGGTATGAGTTGGTTCCCCGGCTATGCAATAGATGTTGAATCAGGCGCGCGTTTAAATATTGCCTTTGGTGAAGATTCGCGACTGGTAAGTGATAACGGACGGGATATGAAATGGAATCCTACATCAAGGTTTTACGGTGAGCAGGGCGAAGCTATTTGGGGTGGAAAACATTATTTATATGTATTTGGAAATACCTTGCAGGATGAAAATTTTTCACCTGCGCATCGTAAAATACCAAAGTATGACTATGGTTTAACATTGTCAAATAGTTTAAGAGCCTTAACATCTACAAGTACCGCTGCAATGACCAATGTTTGGGCATCGTGCAGTTATGTTTGGGCGCCTATGCTAACAAACGGTTATAAAATTCAAAATCCTGCTGTTGATCTTCCTTGTGATGTGCGTATTTCAATACGTGTATCAAAACCGTATGAACAAATGAATACCAGCGGAGCAACATTTGACCTTAACGATCTTACAGGTGCAACAAATAATTGGAACAATGTATATGATTTCTCTATGCAGGAACATGCCTCACACATTAATGAAACGTCTTTAAACGATTCAATATTGGCTTTGATCAATGTTGTACCAAATCCATATTACGCTTACAGCGCTTATGAGTCGGGAAAATTGGATAACCGAATAAAGATCGTGAATCTGCCCGATGAATGTTCAATTCGAATTTATAATGTTTCAGGTGCGTTGATCAGAACGTTTACAAAGGCAACAAATGTAATTACATCGGTTGACTGGGATCTTAAAAATCAAAAAGGAGTGCCTGTTGCAGGAGGAGTTTATTTAATTCATGTTGATGTACCAAATGTTGGTGAAAGGGTTCTTAAATGGTTTGGCGCTTTGCGTCCGACAGATTTTGACAACTTCTAAAATCAGGATTTGACATGTTTTTTTACTGA
>JAYUZA010000439.1:0-4155 GCA_043752145.1 Flavobacteriales bacterium | reverse complement strand
TTCCGAACGCACATTATCAGATGATTTTGTTATACAGGTAAAAAAAGTAAGTCACGAACAGGAAGGAATTGTAAAAGAATTGAAATTATCACTCCCGGCAAATGAACGAAACAATGAACACGAAAATTTCATAACAAAAAAGCTACATACGCACTTCAAAAAAAATCATGAGCAATACGCCCAAAAATATAAAAGATTATGCATTAAGGGGCTGCTATGCGCCTTAGCAGGTATAATTGTTATGCTAACGGCAAGTTATGTTTCCATCCAAAAATCTGATTCTTTTTCAATGCACGCAATCTTGGTTGTTTTTGAGCCGGCAGGTTGGTTTTTGGTTTGGTGGGGATTGGAAACCATATTTTACACGGCCAAAATCGATAAAAAAGAACGGGAATTTTATGCGAAGCTTTCAAACAGTAAAATTTCTTTTTATTCGATTTAGCATGATACGAAGAGGTTTGTCATGTAAATTTCTCTTATAACTTTCTTTATGCCAATTCATTAGCATATAACCACCGTGTATACGTGCAAGACATAAATTCCGTAAATTCGCATTCGGTATTTTATTATGGCTCAAAAGTATAACGAATATAAAAATCTTGATCTTGTTGCTTTCGCTGCAGAAGTGCTCAAAAAATGGGATGATGAAAACACCTTTGAAAAAAGTGTAAGCCTTCGCGAAGGTAAAACACCCTTTGTTTTTTATGAAGGTCCGCCAAGCGCCAACGGTATGCCCGGCATTCACCACGCCATGGCGCGTAGCATTAAAGATATTTTTTGCCGTTATAAAACATTAAAAGGATTTCAGGTAAAACGCAAAGCCGGTTGGGATACACATGGTTTACCAATTGAATTGGGTGTTGAAAAGGAATTAGGCATCACCAAGGAAGACATCGGCAAAAAAATTACGGTTGACGAATACAACCAGGCTTGTCGTAAAGCTGTAATGAAATATACTGATGTGTGGAACGATCTTACACGTCAAATAGGGTATTGGGTCGACATGAGTGACCCGTACGTTACCTACGAAAACAAATACATTGAAAGCGTTTGGTGGCTACTCAAAAACATTTACGATAAAAAATTATTGTATAAAGGTTATACCATTCAACCATATTCACCTGCAGCAGGAACCGGATTAAGTTCGCACGAATTAAATCAACCGGGTTGTTACAGGAATGTGAAAGACAGTTCGGCTATCGCGATGTTCGCTCTGGATTCCGATTCTAAAATGCAGGTTGAGGAGATAATTAAACACAAATTAGGCTTGAATATATACTTTCTTGCTTGGACAACAACACCCTGGACTCTTCCATCAAATACCGCTCTTGCTATTAATTCAAGTAAGCAGTATCAGTTCATGTTAACGGTGAATCAACACTCTAATGAAACATGTATTGTTATCATTGCACAGGAATTAATTAATAAGCTTTTCAGACCAGAAATAGACATTTCGAAAGCGAACGAAGAAATTCGAGCGCAGATAAATGCCGAAGGGCATCCACTGAAGTTTATTCAATTATTAAAAGAAAATGATTTACTTCCTAAAACGGGCTTACCTTATGGTAGAAATATAGGTCACGTATTAGGAGAGAGTTTAATAAATAAGAAGTACGAACAACTTCTTCCATTCGCAAAACCACACGAAAATCCTGAACAGGCATTTCGTGTTATTGCAGACAATTTTGTTACCACCGAAGATGGTACAGGTATTGTTCACATTGCTCCCACCTTTGGTGCCGATGATATGCGTGTTGCAAAAGAATCAGGTGTACCACCTTTATTGGTTGCCGATGAAACCGGAAAATTAGTTCCGCTTGTGGATCTTCGCGGGCGCTTTCGCAGCGAATTAAATGATCCCATTTTTGGTTTGGGAGGAGAATTTGTGAAAGAAGCATACTTAAGCGATGCGCAAAAAGCCGAAGAATTGCAGAAACAAAAAAAGAACCTTGAATCAAGCGGCATTATCAAAGAATTAAAAAATTATTTGAGTGTTGACGATCGCATAGTCTTGAAACTGCAAAACGAAAATAAACTTTTCAAAAAAGAAAAATACGAACACAGTTATCCGCATTGCTGGCGTACCGATAAACCGGTACTGTATTACCCAATGGATTCATGGTTCATTAAAATTCCCGAAGTGCGTAACCGCATGGCCGAATTAAACAAAACAATTAATTGGAAGCCCGAAAGTACAGGCACAGGTCGTTTTGGCAACTGGTTAGAGAACGCCAACGACTGGAATCTTTCACGTTCCCGTTATTGGGGTATACCTTTGCCTATTTGGAGAAGTGAGACCAACGAAGAAATTATCATTGGCAGCATGGAGCAATTAAAAGCCGAATGCGATAAAGCCGTAAAAGCGGGATTGATGAATGCAAGTCCGCTCTCAACATTTGTTCCCGGAAACTTCGAAGAAAAAAATTACAATGTTTTTGATCTTCATCGTCCGTATGTAGACGATATAATTTTGGTTTCTCCTTCAGGTAAACCCATGAAACGCGAATTAGATCTTATTGATGTTTGGTTCGACAGTGGTTCTATGCCCTACGCGCAATGGCATTATCCGTTCGAGAACCAAGATCTAATAGACAATAAAAAAGCATTCCCTGCCGATTTTATTGCCGAAGGTGTTGACCAAACACGTGGTTGGTTCTATACATTACACGCCATCGCAACCTTATGTTTTGACTCGGTAGCATATAAAAATGTTGTATCTAACGGATTGGTATTGGATAAGAACGGACAAAAAATGAGCAAGCGCTTAGGCAATGCCGTTGATCCGTTTGAAGCGTTAAAAAAATCGGGCCCCGATGCCATTCGCTGGTACATGATAAGCAATGCACCGCCCTGGGATAATTTAAAATATGACGAAGAAGGTGTAGCCGAAACGCAACGCAAGTTTTTCAGAGCTATTCATAATTGTTATTCGTTCTTTATTCTTTACGCCAACATTGATGGATTTAACTATACCGAAAAGGAAGTTGCCATTGAGAATCGCCCTGAAATTGACCGATGGATTCTATCAAAATTAAATTCATTGGTAAAAGATGTGGACGAAAGTTATGCTAACTACGATCCAACTAACGCTGCACGACAAATTGAAAATTTCGTCATTGATAATTTAAGTAATTGGTATGTTCGTTTATGCCGAAGGCGTTTTTGGAAAGGCGATTATACCGAAGATAAAATTGCAGCGTACCAAACATTGTATACCTGTTTGGAAACAATTGCATTATTATCGTCACCCATTGCACCGTTTTATAGCGATAAATTGTTTACCGATCTTAATAGCATCACCAAAAAGCAAAAGGTTGATTCAGTTCATTTAGCCGATTTCCCAATAGTAAATGAAAAGCACATCGACATTGATCTGGAACAACGCATGGCTTTGGCACAACGTGTTTCATCCATGGTATTGAGTTTACGCAAAAAAGATAATTTACGTGTTCGTCAGCCATTGCAAAAAATAATGGTCCCTGTTTCAAACGATATAATGGAGCGTCAGTTAAAAGCTGTAAGTGATCTTATATTGTCGGAAGTAAACGTAAAGGAAATGGAATTGGTAAGCGCCAACAATCCTTTATTCGTTAAATCGGCAAAAGCCAATTTTAAAACATTAGGCAAGAAATTTGGTAAGTTAATGAAAGGCATTGCGGCCGAAGTATTGTTGTTCGACACAGCAAAAATTGCCCAACTCGAAGAGGCAGGTTCCATGAACATAACCGTTGAAAATACAGAAGTTCCTTTAACGTTAGAAGATGTGGAAATTGCCACAAGCGATATTCCCGGTTGGACCGTTTCAAGCGAAAGCGGCATAACCGTTGCCCTGGATAAGAACGTATCACCGGCCTTAAGGCAGGAAGGTATAGCCCGCGAATTGATTAATCGCATTCAAAATTTGCGAAAAGACTCAGGCTTAGATGTTACCGATAAAATTGACATCAAATTATTGAAGTTTTCCGAAATAAACGAGGCCGTAACCAACAATATGGGCTATATATGTTCCGAAGTGCTTGCAAATACCCTTGTTTTGGTAGACGAATTAACGAATAATGCCCATGAATTGGACCTTGAAGACGGCTTATTGACCAAAATCAGCCTTCAAAAAGCGTAAATACTTTTGTAAATAGCTAATTTACATGTAATTAATGT
>JAYUZA010000438.1:0-4179 GCA_043752145.1 Flavobacteriales bacterium | reverse complement strand
GAAATGGTTTTATCCAAAGGCGAACCAACACGCAAATCTTTTGCTTCAAACAAGCCAATGGCCTTTAATACATCACCAACACGTTTGGTAATTTCGGCATCGCCCATTGTACCAAAACATAATTTGGCATTGTAATATAAATTTTGAAAAACGGTAAGTTCTTCAATTAATAAGTCATCTTGTGAAACGTAACCAATTACACCTTCAATTTTATTTGATTCGGTATGAATGTTTACTCCGTTAATGGTAACACTACCTTCGGTTGGCTTGTAATTTCCGTTAAGGATATTTAATAAAGTAGATTTTCCTGCACCCGAACCACCCATAATCCCTAATAGCTTTCCTGATTCTTCAGAAAAACTGAACGGATGTAAACCTAATTTACCACCTTTAAAATGGTAAACAATGTTATCGGCTTTAAATACAATGCGCTTATCACTCTTATCGCTTAAGAAACGGGCAATAATATCGCTATAATAAATTGGTGCAACACGTGAACTACGCAACGATGAACCTTGTGTTAACACATAAATTCCACCGGGATTAATCACCTGGCCGTTCAACAATAATTCGCTTTGTCCAAAATATCGCAACAAATAAATACCTACACTTCTTACACTCAATACCGTAATACGGCCTTGAATACCTTCTGAATAAATATGCTTTGCATGTTCAAGCGAATGTTCTTTGGAAGCATTAATATCCAACCAATGATCATCGTCAACACGATTGGTGTCACTTTCCTTACAATTAGCAAATGCAGTTACACGGTCGTATTCTTCTTTGGAAATATTAAATGTATCGGCAACCGTTGTTGCAAATTCAATTTCCTGTTCGGTAACAGTATGATTTTCGTTGATAAATTCAATGATACGCACCAACACAATAAGCTTTTGCTTTTGCGCTAATTCTTCATTAATTTGCGTACAAATTTTAAGGACCTTAACCGAATTTACCGAAGTACGTTTGCGTTGACCATCTTTTTTTGCAGAATTGCCCTGATGCGCATTTAAAAATTCATCAAATTTCTTTAAATAATCTTCAACTAATTCAAGGGGTAATTGTTGTTTAAGGAACAATTCCACAATTCTGCGTCCGCCACCGGCATGATCGGTTTCACCCGACTCCTCATCATCCACACGGGCAATGATGGCAAACAACTGCATTAATGCTTTTAATATTCTTTCACTCATGTTATACTTATAAAATAGAAAAAGACATTAATGGGTAATGTCTTTTTCAGGTTATAATCTCGCTTATAATTTATGTTTTATTAGATGACTAACCACCTATTTTTTTTGTTTAAACCCGATAAGCATTACGGCACAACCGGAAGATTTTTTATTGGCATCAAGGCTCATACTTATCACAACATCTAAACTTGATTCAACTTTAAAATCCCAATAAGACGCATTCTTATGATCGGTATTACTGAATATTAAATTATTTTGATTGTCGCGAACTTCAAATATAATATAGTTCTCGCGCGTTCCTGCCGAGGCGGCAATGCGGTAGGTATTTCCACCAAAAAATGTGGTTTGAAATTCTGAAGTTTGATCTTCATCTAAAAACGCACGGTACGTTTGGCCATCCGAAACATAAACCGATCCTTTATCGGCTTTACCGGGTGTTTTAAGCATTTTTTTACAAACGCCTGCAAGACTATCGCAGGTTTGTGCTTGAACAGTACTGTTGTTTATCGCAAATACAGCAACTACGCAAATAAGGTATTTTATAATTAGCTTCATAGACTGGCTTCTACAATTTGTTGACGAATATTTTTAATTTTTTCTGAGATCGCTTTAAGATTCTCATCGGTTAAGTTAACCGTTGTTTTGCTTTTAATAACCGTTAAGTTCTTATCGGCAACAACTTCAGGCGCGTTAAACGTATAGTTGAACTGTACATTCTCAAATTCGCTGTAAAGGTCTTTTAATTCATTGGCAAGGTTGCTGTATGATTCATCGTTACCATAGGTTTCGATCAATTGAATTAAATTATCAAGTGTAGCTTTTTGCTGACCTATTTGCTCGATCATCTCTGTCGATTTTTTTTCCATCACTGCTGATGTAGAAAAATACAAAGCTTCGATCCAACCGCCTGCTAAAATTAAACCTGCAATATCATTTTTATCGTTGTTCTTAAGAAAACGGTCACCTTCGGTATACGCGTCTGATACAAGAACCATCAATGAATCCTTTTCTTCAAGATTATTGGTAAAACGTTCGAGCAATTCCTTATTGAATGCACCACCCATACCCAATTCATCGGCCATTTTTTGAACAGCAGAGATCAATGCGGGAGCATCATCGGTTTTTTCATAAATGGTTAAATAACCCATATCGGCACCGTAAATACCAAGGTTAAGCGCTTTGTGAAAATTAGTTGAATAATTTTCTTTATTGCCAACCGGATTTAAAAGTGATGAATTAAACGGAGCACCTGAATTCTTGATCAGCGTAGCAGTTTGAAATGGCGAAGGAATTGAAAAAAGTTTACCGCCAATGTTCATGTTCATGTTATTGGTTGTATCAATTTTTCCAAGATCCGGGTCCTGCATTTCCGATGTATCGGTATCTGATCCACCGCAGGCCATAAGACCTAAACTTAGTGCTAATCCCAGAAAATAGATTTTCGTTGTTTGTTTCATTGATGAGTCATTTTGTAAAAACGGTGCAAGTAATGAAAATTTCGGCATATTACAAAAATTAATTTGCGACAAACCAGCCATATTTGACGTTAAAGTTCTTATTTTACGGTATTATTTAGGTGTTGGATTTCAATACCGTATAAAAGGCTAACGATTGTAGCATGTTTAACCGTTTTAAGACTAAAATCTATCAATGAAAATAGGCGTATTAACATCAGGAGGCGACTCGCCCGGCATGAATGCATGTACGCGTGCCGTAGTGCGAACCGCTTTGGACGCGGGTCATGAAGTTTATGGTATCTATTATGGTTACGAGGGACTTATAGATGGAGACATTGCACCATTTGACCGAAAGGCCGTGGCCAACATTATTCACCGTGGTGGAACAGTGTTGAAAACTGCCCGAAGCAAACGATTTTTTGAAGCCCGTTACCGAGTAATGGCCGCAAAACAACTAAATGATCACGGTATTGAAGGTCTTGTTGTCATAGGTGGCGATGGAACCGTTGCCGGTGCCGGTGTTTTTATAAAAGAACACGGTTTTAAAATTGTGGGATGTCCCGGTACCATTGATAATGATTTGTTTGGGACAGATTATACCATTGGTTTTGATACCGCTGTAAATACAGTGATCGAATCAATTGACCGCTTACGCGATACGGCCGAAAGTCACGACCGTGTTTTTGTAGTTGAAGTCATGGGCCGTGATTCGGGACAAATTGCCCTACACAGCGCCATTGCCGTTGGAGCCGAAGCCGTACTTATTCCCGAAACAAAATACGATACCGAAAAATTAATTGAATCACTTAGTCAAGGACGGGCCGGAAAGTCATCCAAAATTGTAATTGTTGCCGAAGGTGATGAAAGTGGGGGAGCCTATAAAATTGCAACTAATATAAAAGGTTATTTTCCCGAACTGGATGTGCGTGTAACGGTTTTGGGACATACGCAACGAGGCGGGAGCCCTAGCTACACCGACCGAAAAAATGCATCCATTTTAGGACACGAAGCTGTGCGAACATTATTGAAAGGTGAATCAGGTGTAATGCTGGGATTCATGAAAGGCGAAATTTCGTATACACCCTTCGAAAAAGTGGTAAAGCGAAATGATATGGGTATTGACTATTTGTTGAAGATCGTGCAAACGTTGGCGAAGTAATTATTAATTTAACTTAAACTGTGTTTCCGTGTTTTTTAAATGAGATCAACCATATTCATATTCGTGGTCTTTGTGCTTGGATCGTGTAAAACAGCCAATGAAAGATCGGCTCCGATACCAAAAGACCAAACCCCTGAAACAAGTTTTCCCGAATTATCGGGTGCGTATATCATTATTCTTGGCACAACACAAGACGCTGGTTCACCACAAGCAGGATGCAAAAAAGATTGTTGCAAAAATTTATTTTTAACGAATGATAAATCGCGCGAAGTGGTTTCATTGGGAATAATTGATCCTGTAAACAAAAAAACATATTTAATTGAGGCTACTCCTGATTTGCCACAACAGCTAAAACGGTTAAATAAATTTG
>JAYUZA010000437.1:0-4191 GCA_043752145.1 Flavobacteriales bacterium | reverse complement strand
CTGACCAATTACATAATCGTCAAGTTTGGCTTTAATTTCAGATGGTTTGTATAAAGTAAGTTTTGGTTTTTTTGAACCGGTAGTTTCTTTTTCGGTCTTTAAATGTTCGTCAACAATAATTTTTGCCTGCGCAACACAACTCTCGCAAATAAACGCGTTTATTCCCGAGATCATGAATTCAACCTCCTTTTTAGTGCGGTTGCAAAATGAGCAGTGTACTGTTGATTCGCCTTTAGCCATCTATAGTTTTGTATCTTACTTTAAAATCAGAAATCAGAAATCAAAAAATGGTGAAAATATTCACGGTTTTCTGATCTCCGATCTCTGATTGCCTATTTATCTTTTTATTTCTTACGTCTTCCTTCTAAAACTTCATCTATCATCCCGTAAGTCTTCGCTTCTTCAGCTGTCATCCAGTAGTCACGGTCGCTATCGGCCCAAACTTTATCATAGGTTTGACCTGAGTGAGAAGCAATAATATCGTATAATTCTTTTTTCAATTTTGCAATTTCACGGGCTGTGATCTCAATATCGCTGGCCTGACCTTCGGCACCACCTAGTGGTTGGTGGATCATAACACGCGCATGTTTTAAAGCTGTACGTTTTCCTTTTGTTCCTGCGCACATCAATACAGCGCCCATTGAAGCGGCAATACCTGTACAAATGGTAGCAACATCAGGACTAATGTACTGCATACAATCGTAAATTCCAAGACCTGCGTAAACCGATCCACCGGGAGAGTTCAAATAAATTTGAATATCTTTCTTAGGGTCTACCGACTCAAGGAATAATAACTGTGCGTTCACGATATTGGCAACCTGATCATTGATGCCGGTTCCAAGAAATATAATTCTATCCATCATCAAACGTGAAAAAACGTCCATTTGAGCAACGTTTAACTGACGTTCCTCAATGATGTATGGTGTCATGCTTGATTCAAAATGGTGCAAGCTTATGCTTGAAATACCCATGTGTTTGGTAGCGTATTTTCTAAATTCTTCTTTTGAGTTCATGTTGTCTAAATTTTAGGTTAGGCCTAAGGTAGTAAAAAAGTTATTAGTTATAAGTTAATAGTTATTCGTGGTGTGGGTGTGTATAAAGGCCTGTTAAAAAAGGCGTGTGCTCTAAGTCTGTCATTCTGTCTGTAATGACTGCTGCTCCCTATTAACTATTTTCCAATAACTATTAACTACTGCACTAATGTGCGTGAGCGTGTTCCTGTGCGTGTGCATGGTGTGCATGTTCACGAACCTGAAGAGCCTTGTATTTTTCCATCATTTCATCAAACGTAACTTCCAAAGTTTCAATTTTCGCGTTTTGTTTGATCGAATCAATTATTTTTTTTGTGGTTGCTTTTTGAACAGCGTTTTGAACTTCTTCTTTTTTGCTCAAAATACTTTCAGCATGCTTTGTTAAAGCATCATCATCCAACATTGGTAAATTGTAACGTGCGTATAATTCCAATAAATTTTCTTTGGTATTTTGCACCAAATCCTCACGTTCAATTTTAATGCCGCGTTCACGCATTAATTTACTTTCTATTAATTGCCATTTCAAGTCATCGGCATAGTGATCAAATTCATGTGCAATATCATCAAGCGTTACCGGTTTTTCGCTTGTGGTAACGATCCAACGCATTAAAAATTCTTTCGGAAGCTCAATGTGCAAGGAATTGATCAAGCTGATTTTTGCTTCGCGGTGAAAAAAGTTATTGCTATCGCCTGCAAAATTACGCTCAAGCTCGCCACTTACTTTAGCCTTAAATTCTTCCATTGAATTTACGTTACCCGGACCGTATAATTTATCAAACAATTCCTGGTTCAATTCAGCTGCGTGCATTCTGCGAATTTCGGTAACGGTTAACTTAAACGCGTTTGAAATACCTTCCAAAGCACCTCTGTCAATACCTAACATGGCAGCCATATCGGTTTCGTTATGCGATAATTTTTTAGGATCGGCTACTAATGTATCACCAACTTTTATTCCAATTAATTTATTTTTGGTATCAGCATCTTCAATATATTCAATGGCAACGGTTGAGTTATGGAATATTCCACCCTCTTTAATTTCTCCGTCCTCTTTCAATTCGTTAAAGGTAACAAGCAGCATGTCTTTGTCTTCCGACAATTCTACGTTTTCAAGGTTACCGTGACGTTTAGCAATATCGCTCACATGCTGGTCAAGCATTTTATCGTCAACTTTTATTTTGTAATAAGGAATTTTAATATCGCTCAAATTAATGTTGAATTGGGGAGCCAAACCAAGGTCGAAAAAGAATTCCATCTCGCCAGGATTGTCAAAATCGGCCTTATCGGTATTATTCAAACTTGGCAAGGGGTTACCTAAGATCTCAACATTGTTCTCTTTCAAATAACCGTATATCGAATCGCTTATTAGTTTATTTATTTCTTCGGCTAAAACACTTTTACCGTACATTTTTTTAACCAGGGCAACTGGCACAGTTCCGGGACGAAAGCCCTTTAAGTTTGCTTTTTTTGCCTGTGTTTTAAGGGCAGTATCTACTTTGGGCTGATAATCGGCAGGTTCAAGTTTAATGGTTAATGTTGCGTTTAATTCGTCAACATTGTTTTTTGTAATTTGCATAGTTCTAAAATTAAGGGCTGCAAAGATATGATTTTACACTTATTTAGGCTCTATAAAACATAATAATTTAACTCAAATTACATGAATCGTTCAAGGTAGCTTATGGTTTCTAAAAATCAGGAGAGCAAGAAAATAATTGGTTAACTTGGTGTTTTGATACTCAAAACAATACCAAACCGCGCCCAAAGAAAATGTTGAGCCTTGATGAATGCCTTGACCGTATATATACGATTTCGACCCCGATAAAGGACGAATTTAAGTCGTATTTTAAACTTGTTGAGGTGCCTGCAAAAACTATACTGATCAGGGAGGGTGAGGAGAGCAAAAAACTATACTTCATTGGGAAGGGTTGTTTGCGTTCATATTATGGTCAAAAAGATAAGGAAGTAACGCTTTGGTTTGGTAATGAAGGCGATCTGGTAACCTGTTTCAGAAGTGTTATTAAAGGTGTTCCCGGTCTTGAGAATATTCAACTCACCGAGGATTGTTCATTGTATGAGGTCGAGAAAAATGACCTCACCTCATTGGTAAAAAAGCATCCTGAAATAAATCAATTCTATACAAAAGTGATGGAAGAAAGTTATTTATATTGGGAGAATCGCGTAATGATGCTTTTGTTCTATACTGCAAAGGAACGTTACCAGAATCTTGCAAAAAGATCGCCTTTTGTTTTGCAACGATTTTCGCTAAGTCAAATAGCATCGTATTTAGGCATTACGCAAGAGACTTTGAGTCGTATAAGGTCCGAAAAAGGATAAGTTTTCGCATTATTTGACATTTGTCAAACAATATTTTAACAGGGTAGGTTAATTTTACATTGTTAAATCGAACTTCTGAACATGAACCGAGCTAAACAATACAGTATCATTGCCTTTACTAGGTTAATTTGCTGTTTGTATTTGTTCGCAGGCTTTAAGAATGAAGCAAAAAGTCAATATTGTGCGTCTACGGCCATAGGGTCATGTTACCATTATTTGGGTCAGGTCACTTTTGGAACTATTAATCAACTTACGGCCTGCACCGATTATGTTGCATTTTATAAAGATTGGTCGGCAACGGCATCCAATTCAATGACACAGGGGACTTCGCAAAACATCACGCTTTACAATACAAGTTCGTATGGAACATATTATAGAATTTACATAGACTGGAACGGTGATCTTGATTTTGTTGATGCGGGGGAGAATGTTTTAGTGTCGGGATTTGCAGCATCAGGTGGTAATTTCACAATGAGTATTACATGTCCGCTTACTGCAACAGTTGGAACAACACGCATGCGTATTAAAGCCGATTACTACAATAATTTTGGTGGAGGTCCGTGCGCAAGTAGTAATGAAACCGAAACACAGGATTACGTTATTGTAATAACAGCTGCTGCACCCGGCACGGTTAGCGGAACTGTGAATGCATATCAGCCGGTGACAGCAATTTGTTTGAGCGATATTAATGTTCCAACACCTTCAACGTTTGCTTTGGGTGATAAAGTTCTGCTTATTCAAATGCGGGGCGCTACCATTGATATAGCGGGAACCACAACGTATGGCGATGTAACCACTTTAAATAATTGCGGTAAATATGAATTCCTTA
>JAYUZA010000436.1:0-4193 GCA_043752145.1 Flavobacteriales bacterium | reverse complement strand
TTGACGAAATGCCAAAGCTATTGCACAGTCGCATGAGATGCTATCGCCAGGATTATTGTAGAATGTACCAAGCGAAGAATTCCATAAATCAGACCCGTCACGGTTGCTGAATCCGCCAAACACCGAACGCGCACTGGTGTCGTTTGCTAAAAAAGCCACGGTTGAAAGCCACGGGGTTGTTTGCTGCGCTTTTACAGAAGCAATTGACGATGTTCCACCAGCTTGCGATACAATTGTATTGTAGGTAAGGTAATTCCCGGTGGTGGCCGCAATATTATCAGGATCCATGTTACGGTAATAATATAGCTCTTCAATATTAGCAGGACCATTGTTGAAAATTGTCATGCTGGTTGTATAGTATAGATTTGTATCATTCAATTCATATACAATGTCAAAATCCAGATCATAGCCACCCGAAGAATAATCACCATGCCATGTTACCGTTTTTATACCTGCAACATATGAATAACCTGTTATTGATCCAAGAATATCATTCAACGAATAATTGGCGTTATTGCTAAGTTTAATGTTAAATGTATCGGTAGTTGTAGTGTCAATAAATTCAATTCCCCATCCGTTTTCGGGAGCACCGGGTGTATAAAAATCGCCATCAAAATTTACCCAACCATCCATCTGTGGATTAGCAACGAAACCAAATAAAGGAATATTTGAGCGAAAATGCATGCCTGAGGGTATTGACGCCAAAGTGGAATCAGCACCTTCAAAACCACCATCACCATCAATGCCAACTTCTACATAATTACCCTGTAAATAAGCACCTGTGCCGGATAATTGCGATTTAGAATTTTGTTGAATTAGCAACAAGGATGTTGCCAGAACCAGTATTTTTTTCATTATAAACCTTATTCGTTTTTAATATAAGACTATATATTTGGAAAAGGTTGTGTCTTTGACTAGTGACGATTCATGAAAAAGCCCACGCTTTATGGCGTGGGCTTCAAAATATATTTCTTTTAACTATTTAGTGACCAACTTACGCTCAGGTGTTCCAAGAACCTGGCCATCTTTTGATTTTTTGGCAGTGGTATGATCGACCATTTTACGTTCAGGTTTACCGGTACCAACAGAGGCAGAGGTTTTTTTTGAAACCAGTTTTTTCTCCGGTGTCTTGTCTTCTTGTGCATTGCTTAAAAAAGCAAAACCAAAAAACAATATTGAAATTAAGATCGTTCGCATAATTACTATGGTATTACGGTTAATGTCATGTGACAGTTGTTTGGAACGGTAGCGGCATCAATGGCTGCAGTATACACTCCGAATATACCGCCAACAGCACCTTGCACTGTATACGTATAACTTGCGCCAATGGTAAGGCCTGTAATTCTTTTTGAGAAAGCGCAACTCCATGTAGTAGTTGTACCTGTAACATCATCGTAATTTTGAATATTTTGATTGGTCGCACCAAGTGAAACAGCACCATTCATAATTCTGAAATTCACATATGACATTGAGTTTGTAAAACCATAACCTGAACTGGTAAAAATTATCAATGCGCTTGTTTGAACAGCCGTAAATGTTACGGTCATTCCGGGCACTGCCGTGAACGCTGCTGTTGTTACATCATAATCGACAGTAAGGGTAGCACTCACCGGAACTGCTGTAGGGCCTGTTGGACCTGTTGGACCCGTAGCACCTGTGGCTCCGGTTGCTCCTGTAGCGCCCGCTGCACCTGTAGGGCCTGTCGGACCAATTGGTCCAGCTGCTCCTGTAGCTCCCGTTGCACCTGTTGCACCAGTAGGTCCTGTCGGTCCAATAGGACCTGTTGCACCTGTGGCTCCCGTAGCACCTGCCGGACCTGTTGGTCCAATAGGGCCTGCTGGACCGGTTGCACCCACGGCTCCTGCAGCACCATCTGCACCTGCCGGACCCGTTGGTCCAATAGGGCCGGTTGGTCCTGCAGAACCTGCTGGGCCTGTTGCGCCAACGGCACCCTGGCAATCCAGCGCATTAAAACTACCATCGCCATTTATATCTTCGGCAGCATCGTTAGTGCCATTGCCGTTAGTGTCCCAACAATTAATACCATCAATACCGCTACCGCCACCGGTACACATGTTTTGCCATCCCGGTCCGGTATAGTAAAAGAAATAGCAGCCTACCGTAATATCAAAAACGGTAAGACCATCAACCGGTGCCACAATTAATAAACGTTGTGCAGTTGTCATACGCGGTGCTAAAAAACCTTGTGTGGTTGATTGCAATTCCAAAAGCGATGCGGCATTGGGAGTAGTGGTTCCGATACCAACGTTGTTTTGGGCCTGTGCATTTTGAGTGTTTAAACACACCAACGCAATAATACTTAGTAATAACTTACGCATAAGTTTCGTTTTAAATTAGTTATTTTTTAACTCTTGTCAATAAAAGATGTCCGGTTGTGCTATAATCGGTTCTTTGTGTTTTAGCTTGTAATATATAATAATAAGTTCCGTCACTGCAATCTTTTCCTTTGAATTTTCCATCCCACATTTCGGTTTGGTCGGCCGAATCAAAAACTAATTCTCCCCAACGGTTAAAAATATGCAAACCATATTCACTCAAAGTTCCTGTAATTACAAACCAGTTATCGTTAAATCCGTCACCGTTAGGTGTAAAAATATTGGGAATGATTATTCCACCCGTTGCATCAATAATCGCAGTGGCTGTATCGGTACAACCCGCTGCATTGGTTACGGTTAATACAATGGTATAACTTCCCGCATCAGCATATTGATAAACCGGATTTTGGGTAGTAGAAGTTGATCCGTCACCAAAATCCCATGACCATGATGATTCGCCTGATGAAGCATCGGTAAATTGCCAAGCATCACCAAACGATCCGTCAACTGCTGAAGTAAAATCAGCAACTGGTGGTGGCATTACTAAAGGTGTACAACTATCGGCAAGTGAATTACAACCTCCGGGACCAATGGCATAAACGGTTACATAACCTGTTCCCGAAGTCCAGTCGGCAGTAACGCTGCTTGTTCCTTGTCCTGTTACAATTGTTCCGTTCGAAGGTAAGGACCATTGATAACCTGTAGTAGTTCCTGTAACGGTAAATACATTTCCCGATGTGCTGTCGCAAATATTTGGACAATTAATTACAGGTGTTGCAGGTCGTACATTTGTCAATATATAAGGATCACCGGGATTAGCAAAAAGCCATGTAGGACGTGTTACGGTAGAAAAAACACCGCTTGTTGCAAGTGTCATGGTAGCCATATCATTCCAGTCGGCCGAAGTGGTTCTCCAATGTCCCATACCTTCCCATGTTCCATCGGCAGCGCCAATGTAAAACATGCGAATATCGCTTGAGGTTGTTCCCGAGGAACGTAAAATAGAGTGGTAATAAAGATCATTCAAAACACATTGCGTTCCGTCATTAATTGCTCTGTTAAATCCATCAAGATTCGCGTCATTGTTATTCATGCGCACAGTATATGTATTGGCTGCTGCAGCACTTGGTACAACTTCTATTGGACGATAGCGTAGGGTTCCTAAACTTGATCCTGTAGGAAATAAATAAACCGATGTGGAATTTGTAGCGCGTGAAAAAGTTCCGGGTATTAAACTGCTTACAAAACCTTCGCTGCCAGGAGTAGTGGTATTTGTTACAGCCGCAGTTGAAGTATTTAATACAAAAAATGAGCGTGCTTGAGTTTCCAATTCACGGTCGTTGATGGTCAAAATTCCTGTAGTACTTAAATTAGCATCCACCGTGTTCAACGATTTTTTTCGGTTGGCTCCAACACCTGCACCCGTCAATAGTAAATTATTAAATGTAGTTACAGTTGCAGTAGTGCTGGTTATGAACTGTTGCGTATTGCCAAATAATTCAACAGTACTTGTTCCTGGGTTAAAGGTTGCGTCATTTATGAAATCCTGTTCCACGCGGTAAGTTCCGTTTCCGTTAACCGTTGCACCGGTATTCATTTCAAGATTACCCGGTGAAGGTAAAGTCGAGTTTTTTGTGATCAAAAAAGTTCCGTTATTAACTAAACTTGAACTATTGGTTATTTCGGTACCACCATTAGTAGCGACCGTAGCGCCCGTGTTAACCTGAATTGTTGCTCCGTTAGAAAAAAATATTTGAGCATAGCCATCGGCACCAAAAGAAAGTGCAACTAAAAGACTTAAATAATTTCTCTTTTTCATAAGCTCAAAATTGTTGCGTAAAATACATTCTTTGGTTA
>JAYUZA010000435.1:0-10382 GCA_043752145.1 Flavobacteriales bacterium | reverse complement strand
AATTGATCTATACCGAAGCCAAAAAAATGGGCAAAGAGGCTTTTGAAATGGAAGATCAGATAGAAAAATATATAATTGACGAAGCGCGGGTCATTTGTTGTACACCCGCCATGGTGAACGATGGTTATTTGCGTGAAAAAAAATTCAATTACCTGTTTTTTGACGAAGCAACTCAAGCAACCGAACCTGTGTTTTGGATAGCTGCATTAAAAGCCAAAAAAATAATATTGGCCGGTGATCATTTACAATTGGGTCCGACAGTTAAGAGCGATGAAGGAAAAAAACTGGGATTGGAAAAAAGCATTTTTGAAAAAGGGATCGAAAAAAAATTACCTTCTATTATGTTATCGGTCCAATACAGGATGCATAAACTCATCATGGGTTATTCAAACAAACAGTTTTATAAAAACGGTTTGGTGGCGCATGAAAAAAATGCCGACCGAATTTTGGATACGCTTGAAGAATGGACAAAACCCGTTTTATTTATTGATACCGCGGGTTGCGGATTTGAGGATGAAGTGGATCCTAAGAGTTTGAGTGTACGAAACATTGAAGAAGCAAATTTTTGTGCCAAGTATTTGCGTTTACTTATTGAACATACCGGTAAAGTAAATTCCATTGGTTTAATTGCTCCGTACAGTGCGCAGGTAACGTATTTAAAAGAGAAATTAAACGATCTGGAAAACGTTCAGGTAAGTACGGTTGACGGATTTCAGGGACAGGAAAAAGATATTATTTTAATCTCATGTGTTCGCAGTAATGCCGATGGTGAAATTGGATTCTTGCGTGATATGCGAAGATTGAATGTAGCGCTTACGCGTGCGCGAAAAAAATTAATTGTAGTGGGTGATTCGGCAACGCTAGCTTCCAATAAATTTTACAAGGAACTTATTGAATATTGTGAGGGGATCGAATCGTATTCTACAGCCTGGGATTTTTCGGATTTGATGGAACACGGATAGCGCGGATGCAACGAATTAGCAAACGAAATTCCCCCTCCCCCCTTTTAGCCACGGATTGCACGGATTAACACAGATTAATTAGCAAATGAATGTTTTGATGGGGATTAATATTTATCATTCCCTCCATTTAACCGCAGAGAGCACAAAGAAGGCCAGAGGACAGAGAGAAAATCAACTAAAACAAAAAAGGGTCAACTTTCGCTGACCCTTTTTTATTCTATAAATTAAATTTTACTCAACAATATTCATTTCAACCCTACGGTTTTTCTGACGGTTGGCCTCGCTCTCGTTAGGAACCAATGGTTTTGTGTGACCGTACCATTTCACTTCAAAACGTTTTGCATCCAATGTTTTCTTCACCAAATATTTCTTCACTGCTTCGGCACGTTTTTGCGATAGCAATAAATTCTTAGCAGGTGCTCCAACATTATCGGTATGACCTTCAATTTTTAATTTCCAACCACCGTGTTTCGATAACAATGCCGCTAATTCATCCAATGAAGGTAAAGATTCAGGTTTGATAATATCTTTTCCTGTAGCGAATTCTAAATTATCAAATGCTTTTTTAACGATCTCGGCTTCAAGCGGAGTTAATTCAACTTTTTCAACTTCTTTCGGGAAGTGGAACATTCCGTCTTTATCAAGGAATGCATGTTTACCGCGCAATTCAGGACATGATACCAATACTTTTCTTACTGTATCTGAACCTTCGCCATATAATTTAAATAAGGCTTTTGCTTTCTCTACACAAATGCTGAAATTGAACTTACCATCTTCCATGGTTACCTCTTCTAGAGTACCTAAACTCGAATTCAATAAACGTAATTTTAAAAGCGGGCATCCTAAATTCTTGATTGGACCCGGAACATCAGGACAACGATCCTGCTTATCAGGTAAACCATCTTTATCACGGTCAGGACAACCATTCATTTCTTTCGGACCAAAGTCATCAGGACAATCATCTTTTGAATCTTCGGTTCCATCTTTATCTCTGTCAGGGCAACCTTTGAATTCAACCGGACCTGCAACTTCAGGACAAGCATCTTCTTTATCCATTATTTTATCTCCATCTTTATCAGGACAACCTTTGAATTCGGCTAAACCTGCATCGTCAGGACACACATCTTCCGCATCGGTAATTTTATCACCATCGCGGTCAGGACATCCTTTGAATTCCAAAAGCCCTGGAACGTCAGGACAAACATCTTCGGCATCCTGAATATGATCACCATCCTTATCGGCACAACCCATAAATTCCCAAACGCCCGGCACATCAATACACTTATCTTTTTTATCGGATATTTTATCCTTGTCTCTGTCTTTTGGTTTCTTTTGGAATACAGGAATCTTTAGTACCAATGTAAAATCGGCTCCGTAAATATCACGCTTTCCTTTTTGCGTAAGTGCTGCATATATTGGACTGATATTAGATGTTCCCATAAACAAAGGACCCAACCTAAAACCAAAACCGGTATTAAAGTTACCCATGAGGTTATAGCTAAACGGAACAAAAACACCGAAATATTTATGATCCCATCGCGGTGTTAAGCTAAACGTACTTATGTCATGAACTTTGTTCTTATTATTGTTAAATTGAAATGCAATATATGAGGTATGATTGATATAAAAATCTTTGTAAATACAGTAGTCGACCTGAACACTTACAGCTGTTGGAAGGTTCATTTTAAATGTTTTTTCGGCCGAGGTATTCTGCCCAAAACGCGCGATCAATGTATCGTCAAACGCTTCAACAGGAATGTTTCCAAAATCAAGATTATTTAAATTCCATAAACCAACATTTGCATTAAAGTCATTGCTTTTTGGTCCTTTTTTAAATTTAATACCGCCAATATCCAAGATTGAAACACCTAATTTTAATTTGTATTCGGTTTTGTAACGCATTTCAAGATCCTTTTCATTATCCATTTCGTAACGGTAATCAACATATTTGGGGCGGTATTCATATACAAATCCTAAGTCGAAACCAACCGAAAAGTTGGAAATATACTTGTACTTGAACGATTCATCTGTAAACTCGTAATTTGTTGAGTGGCCATAACTCACATCGGTCGAGAAAATTGAAAGTGTTGTATCGGTAGTAAAATTATAATCTAGGTTCTCAACGAACATATATGCCGCAGCTAACCCTTGTAACACTTTAAATGTTCCGGCAACTTTCATGAATTGCTTTCCATTGTCTTTGATAACGCGGCCATAGGTAATACCATATTCGCCCCAGGTCATTTGTTGGATGGAGAGTTTTTCATTCTGTAACCGTGTGTACAGTTGCGGATAATCTAACTCGTTGTAAATTAATTTAGCTAAGTCACGTTCAACACCATCAACATTCACATAATTTCGAATACGCCAGCTAAAGGCCATTGATTGTTTACGATCGATGTTAATTGAAAAAGCGGGAAGTGTTATTTGAGCCGATGAAAAAACTGATTTGCGAACATCGTTATCCCGCTCAGTCAAATACTGCGCTTTAAATATACTGTCATTATCAAATGCCGGGTAATCTCCCTTGAACAATCCACCTGTACGAACCAGTGCGGCAGGATCCATCCCTATATAATTGTTGTATGCATTTACGCTAAAGCCCATTAAACTAATGTCGGTGCGGTAACGGCTATCGACAATGGAAGCAGGTTGGAGATAAAGGCCCGTTACGCCTGCATAATTACTGTTCATGAAGCCCAGCATATCCTGTGCGATGGAAGTGTAAGTGCTAAGTGCAATTGAAAAGAATAAAATTACCTTCTTCATATCTGTTCGATTTTAGACAAATATAAATAAACTGGGTTAGGAATAATGGAAAATGGATGAATTTAGGGGAATAGCAGATGAAATATTAGGTAATAGAACACGGGTAACGCGGATGCTAGAGATTATTGCGGCTGTTAGTGATTCTCTTTGAGAGGATTCTACGTGTGGGTAGGTGGAGATTCCTGCCTTCGCAGGAATGATTTTGTGTGGGTGTGGGCATGATCAAATCCAACAAATTCAGATTTTACAGGTAGAATTGAAAAGATTCAAAATTTGTTGTAATGACAATTATAGGGTGCTAAATCGATTTGAAATACTTCAATTCGATATTGGTACCATCAAAAACGGCATACGAATTATATTTTACCCAGTCGCCAAGATTGATGTAGGTTGCGTTTTGGATTTGTTTGGTTAGTGGTAAATGGCGGTGACCGAAAATAAAATAATCGATCCGGTGTTCCTTGAGGTGTTGGTTGCAGAACTGTACTAAAAATTCTTTGTCGTCACCTTTATACTCATTTTCATTCTCACGTTTTCCTGCACCTTTTTCAGAAAAATAAGTGGCCAGCCAAATACCAAAATTCGGGTGAAAGCGGGCATAAACCCATTGACAAAACTTACTGGCAAAAACGCGTTTAATGAATTTATATCCTTTATCGCCCGGTCCAAGACCATCGCCATGACCAATGAAAAAATGTTTTCCGTTAAACTGGCGTGCTGTTGGTGCACGATACATTTTTACGCCCAATTCTTTTTCAAGATAACCAAACATCCACATATCGTGATTACCGGTAAAAACATGTACGGGAATTCCCGCATCGGTAAGTTCGGCAATTTTTGCTAAAAAACGTACATGGCCTTTAGGTACCACACGTTTATATTCAAACCATACGTCAAATAGATCGCCTACTAAAAAAACTTCACCTGCATCGGCTTTAATTGAATCAAACCACTTGACCAAAAGTTGCTCACGCTTCTTTGTTTCTTCATCCGTTCCTAAACCTAAATGGAAATCACTGGCGAAATATATTTTTTTACCGGGGGTCAAAACAGCTTGATAGTTTTTGTAATAACGTTTGGTTTATAGGGCAAAAGATTTAAGGTAAAACGAATACGTTCATGAAAACTTCTGTTGTTCACTTCATACTCATCGGCAATAGCTCCTGAAACCAAAAAAGGCACATAAATCGTTAACGCATTTCCAAACAGCGTGGCATAAATTCCAGTGTCAAAAACCGTTTTTATTTCGGTTCCCAGAGGAGCCACCACAATATCGGCAAATACTTTAAAGAAAGGTATTGGCAGATCGGAATACAAATTAAGTGCAGCATTCCATTTATTGGATTGCCCGTATGCGGTTGGTGCTTTCATGTTGGCAAAACCTTCGGCAAATTGTTGCGCCCCTAAACCCTGCGATTCAAATCTCCCTATAAAAGTAGTTTCGTACGTGTAATCATAATAACCGCGAATACCATCACCTCTTAAATTAAAGCGGGGGCTGTTTGAATCGTTAAATAAGAAAGAACCGAAATAGGCACGTGCAGTAATTTTCTTTTTGCGCGGACCCAGTATTTTTGAAATGATAAAGTCAACTGTCGCATAAGCAAAGTCGCCACCATAACGTGACTTGAAATTGAACGAGTGCGGTGTAAATACTGTTGAATTGGAAAGTGTGTAATCAAGATCTACATATGAATTCGTAATTACGGTTTTGGATTCCACAACATCATCACAATTACCATCACAGGTAGTTTCTGATGATTCGGTAACCAGGTTGTAGCGTATTGTCGCAGACTGACGAATTTTAGACGCGAATTTTTTTGGTTTAAAATGTACGGTCCAATAAGGTGTAACACGGTAAAAACGCCCTATAATGTCAATAGGATTTCCGTTAACGGATGGTAAACTATACATAACACCATTGGCACCAAAAACAGTTTTCTTAATTAAAGCGCTTTTACGGTTATTGCTATTAAAGGTAATGGAAGCACTTCCGTTCAATTTATTGCTTTTAATTCCATACAGTGGCATAACCGCCCATTCAAATGGTTTTTGAAATAAGAACGAATTGTAAAATGCCATACCGGCCTGCCATCCATCGTAAGCATTACCACCAATAACAGGTGTATAAAACAAGGTACTGCGTTTGGGATCTTCGTATCCTGCTAAAAATTTCAGTTTTATTTTTTCGGTGCGTGCAAAAAGTTTTCTTCCCTTGATCTTGTATTTGAAATTATTGTTTTGGTGCGAACTTTCGGGCGAATCATAAAAAGGATCAATTACAATTTTATCGAAATTGCCATTGGGAAATGACACAACAAATCTACCTTTGAAACCGGGATACCAACGTTTATCGGCAATGGTATCAGCACGGTAACCCACAACATAAAATGGTGCTTGAATTCCACCTTTATTTTTTATTTCAACGCCTTCTTCGTACTTCATCCATCCGTATGTAACGGTTGATCGCGTATCGGGTTTTTTCTTTTTGTTTACTTTATAATCAATTACTTTATTAGAATTAAGCATGTCGTCAAAAAACCAACTAAGATCTTTTTTGGATGTCCTTTCAAATACTCGTCTCAGATCCTGTGGTGTGGGATGTTTAAATCGCCAAGCATGGTAATAACTACGCATACACTGATCATACAACTCATCGCCCAAATAAGCACGCAGGAAATTAAATGCTGCGGCTGTTTTCATGTATACTATAAAACCGTAATTGGCCGAAGTAAAATCTTTTGCTTTTCCTTCTATGATCTGGTCATCGTTTCCGGAAGCCGCCAGTTTATATGCCAAATAATATTGCATTTTTTGTTTAAGTGAATCCATTCCTGCGAATTGCGAGATAAAACCAAAGCCGATAGCATCGGTCAGTTTTAATTCAGGATATTTTTTTTGCATGTAACGCAATTCATTGGCGCTGTTCATGCCTTCATCCTGCCAGGGATGTTCACGTTCATTGGAACCAAGAATTCCGTAAAACCAATTATGACCTACTTCATGCATGATAACGGTTTCCAATTCAATATCACCGTTTACATTACCAATGTTTGTAATGGTAGGATACTCCATTCCACCACCGGCACTTATTGTTCCATCAACTGCCTGCAAAATGCTGTATGGATATTCGCCATTCCATTTTGAATAATAATGTAACGCATCGTTTAAGTATTGAACTGATTTTTTCCAGTAGCGTGAATTTTCTTTTGTAAAAAATGACCACATCGTTACCAGCTTCCCGCTTTTTTCAAATTCATACTCACCTTTTAAAACATGCCATCGCTTATCGGCAAACCATGCAAAATCATGCACATTTTTTTGGGTATAGCGCAATGTTTTCCATTCGGTTGACGATGCGTGAAACGCATCGGTCCCAATTAAATTCCCGATCTTATCTACTTTGGACTCCTTAAATAACAAGTCGGTTTCCTTTGCTTTTAATTCAAGCATACGCTCCTCTTGCGGACAACCGGTTAATTCGCCCGTAGCTGCAACCAAATAATTTGCAGGAACTGTAATGGACACATCAAAATTTCCGAACTCGGAATAAAACTCACCCTGATTTAAATACGGCATCGGGTTCCATCCGCTTTTATCATACACCGCAGGCTTTGGATACCATTGTGTGACCTGATATGATTGGCCTATATGACCTAAACGCGAAAATAATCCTGAAGGTATTTTTACAAAAAACGGTGTGGTAATGCTAATGGTACTGTCGGGCCGGAGTGGTGTTTTTAAAAATACTTTTGCAATGTCGATGTATTCTTTTTTTAAAGCCTTTCCATCTTTTCCTTTTTTTACTTCACCATTCTTGTCTTTAATTTCTTCTTTGTAGAATTCCCATTTCAAGGTATCGGCACCGATCTTAAATAATAAAGAATCGATAAAACCACGATCGGCTTCGGGTGCGTAATAAAAATCAATGTCACCATGTTCTAAAAATTGCTTTGCCAGATCGGTTTCATTGTTTTTATAAGCGTTAGGCCATAAATGAAAAATAATGTATTTTAACTGATGAGGAGAATTATTTTTGTACTGAATGGTCTCAAACCCTTTTATGGTATGCGCAACATCGTTAAGTTTGACATTGATATTAAAATTTACCTGCTGTTGAAAATAATTACTGTCGGGCTGAGCGAACATAGCACCGCTCAAAGAGCAGAAAAAACAAAAAAACATTATCTTAAAAACACGCATCTATGATTTACAGAAATTTTATTAAAACCCGAAGATCTCTTTAAGTTTCTCCTCCAGCGCAGGTCCTCTTAAATTTGTTTGGATGATATTTCCTTCTTTATCCAGCAATAACGTAAATGGAATTCCGGAAATACCATAAGGGCCTAAGACCGAAGTTTGCCATCCTTTTAATTCACTTACGTGGTGCGGCCAGGTTAATTTATCTTTCTTTATTGCTTCTACCCACTTTGCACGATTAAGATCAAGTGAAACGCTCATAATGGTAAATCCTTTGTCCTTATACTTTGCATAGTTGCGCACAACATTTGGATTTTCGGCACGACAAGGTCCGCACCATGACGCCCAAAAATCAAGCAGTACATAACTTCCTTTTAATTGGCCCAACGATTTTGAAATGCCATTTGTGTCGGGCATCATAAAATCGGGAGCGGGCTTACCGGGATTTATTTTTTCCTTTTGCAAACGCGCTTTTTCGGCTTCTTTTGCCTGTAGTTCGGCAGCGGCACGTTGGTCTTCAATTCTTTTAACCCCGATCTTTATTTGTTCGAGGAAAAATGAATTGGGCATTCCTATTTCCATTGCTTTCTCTACCTTTTTTACTAATTCATAATCGGTTTGCGGATTAAGATGGCTCATTAAAGCAAACAATGCCGGTGATTCAGGATATTTATTGAGAAACGCATCGCGACCTGTAATAAATTTAGTGTACGCGTCTCCAAGATCTTTTCCAAGCTTATCGCTTTCTTCAGTTTTTTCGGCCGCAATGGCGCGTTTGAAACGTGCCGATAAAGTATCGCGATCCTTGATATATGTATTTACGATATCAGAAAATTCTTTTAAGTGCATTGAATAAGGTGAACCTTTTACCGTATATGTTTTATTGATGTTTTTTGCATCGGCCTTAACGGCAACATTTTCGCCCGATTTTACAACAAAGACTGCAAAATCGGCAGGTGTTGTTCTGATGCGATAATAATCGGTTGCTTCGTTTGTGAATTGAAAAGTAAACTTCCCTTTTTTGTCAAGCATTACCGAATCAATTTTTTTTGGAACGCCCTGAACGTATTGCTCAAAATATAATTTTTTACCGATAGCATTGCTTAGTTTTCCGGTAACGGTTGAAACGGCCGCGTTAGTTGTGAAACCCGATAAAAGGAGTGTGGAAACAACAAGGTTAAAAAGTAATTTCTTATTCATTTTCTATAATTTTTTTTTAAAAAAGATTAATAACGGGGTACGGTTTCATAAGGTTAAATATAGGAAAATAAGGTATATAATCGTGTTAATATTATCTAATTTATTGGATTCCAAAGGCTACAGTTTATTTAGAAGCGAAAATCCGTTTCTATTCATTGCAAATCAATTGCCAAAGATCTCCTGTAGTTTAGCTTCCAATGCAGGGCCTCTCAAGCCTTTTTCGATCAGGTTTCCCTGCTTGTCGATCAATAGTGTAAACGGAATACCTGTAATGCCAAATTGTTTTACAACTACAGAGCTCCATTGACCCAAATCGCTCACATGATATGGCCACTTAAGTCCATCGGCTTTGATAGCAGCAATCCACGCATCCTTTTTTGCATCGAGTGAAACACTGAAAACTTCAAACCCTTTTTTATTGTATTTTTCGTATAGGCGCAATACGTTAGGACTTTCGGCACGGCAGGGTCCGCACCATGAGGCCCAGAAATCGACTAATACAACTTTTCCTTTGAGAGATGAAAGTGACATTTCCTTTCCTTCAGGATTTGGTAATTTTATATCAGAAATAGGTGTGCCGGGTTTTAAGTTTCCTTCCAGTTCCTTAGCTGCTTTCATTTGTTGCAATTGAAATTCAATTTGGCTTACATACGATGAAATATTGTTGTGGTAAACCGAATTTGGCATGCTTTTACTCATAGCAACTTCTATCTTTTTAAAATAGGCTAATTCGGTCTCCGGATTTAAAAATGATTGCATAACAATTAAAGAAGGAGATTCAGGATTTTTATCAATGAAATCGTGTGTTAATTGTGTGATCTTTTGCATCGTTTCTTCCATTTGTGTGCGAAGCGTCATAACCTTGGCCGTATCACCAAAATTTATACCGCGCATTTGTTGTTCAATGTCGAAACGAATTTTTGTTAACGGATTTAAGGAGGCAAAAAAATCATGAATGGTCTCAGAATGTTTGGAACCTTTTACCGTGTAATTGCTTTTGAACTCTTTGCCATCTCCCGTAATTTCTATATTGGTATTGGTGCTATCCAAACAAAGTACAATGAAATTGTTGTTACCTAAATTTAACCGATAAAAATCGGGTTTACCTGCCGGAATTTCAAATTCGAATTTTCCGGAAGCGTCCAATTTAACGGTATCAATTCCTAAGGGTGCATTTTTGTCGATCTTTTCAAATATTAAACTTTCACCAACAGCATTTTTAATTGTGCCGGTAATTTTTGGTTTACTGCT
>JAYUZA010000434.1:0-4194 GCA_043752145.1 Flavobacteriales bacterium | reverse complement strand
ATAAAAGCCGGGACCAAAACAGGAAAATAAACTTTAATAAAGGTGAAGAAAGGCGACTTTCCAAGACTTACCGAAGCATTGAACATGCTTTGCGGAATCTTATTGAATACATTTTCAACCGGCTGCCGGGCCACTGTATAAAAACGGATCATGTAAGCGATGATCAGAAATGAAATTGTTCCCGTAATAAACAAGCCTGTATTTACGTTAATAAACGAAGCTACACTTATTAAAGCAATAGCTAAAACCGACCCGGGAATTGCGTAACCGAAACCGGCAATAAAACTACCGAATTTATTCTTTTTAATTCCGTTGGCAATTTTATTGTATCCGCTAAGAACACAAAAAACCAAAATAACCAGAGCCGCAATACCGGCAATAACAAAACTATTGTATGAACGAACAAGCAAAACCCTTATATCCTCAGTTGTTCCGCTACGCACGCTATAGCAAAATAGAACAATGACCGGAATTAAAAAGCAAACAGCGAATAAAATAAAACTCACGAATGAAAAAATAAAATTCCTGCTTCCTGTTAATTTTAGTTTAACTACGGGTTTGGTTTTTGATGATTGATAGTATCCCCTTTTCGAGATCAACCCTTGAATTAAGATCATGGTAATAATAATAAACACCAAAACACATAATGATAAAAACACCGTTACCGAAGGTCCTATTTGCCAGCACCTGAAAATTTCGGTACTCATAGTGCGTATTCCATAATACGAAGCTGCTCCAAAATCATTGAGCGTTTCCATGAATGCAAGCCAGGCTCCGCCAATAATTGCAGGTGCAGCCAAAGGTAAAGCGATCTTGAAAAATAACTTTCGTTTACCTGTTCCCAAAAGTTTTGCCGACTCGTTATAATTTCCCGAACTGAGTTTAAACGCATGCAAAGCGGTAATAAAAATGTATGGATATAAACTTATGGTCAGCACAAAAATTAATCCGGTCATATTCATCATATTGAAATACGATCCGGTTAGCTGATAAAAATATCCTCCGTAATCAAAAAAAGAGGAATACGTGATAGCCATGATGTATCCGGGAATTGCCAGCGGCAACATAAAGGCGGTCTCAAAAAAGCGCGAACCTGTAAATGAAAAATTGGCAAAAACATAAGCACTGCCAACACCCAATAAAAGACTAAAAAATAAAACTCCTGTACAAAGTATAATTGTATTGAAAATCGAACCAACCGAAAAAAAAGCCAGCGACTCACTTAATTCATTTGACCTAATCTGCGAAGAAGAAACAAAAACAAAAAGTAAGGGAATACAACAAACAATGACGGGGATCAATGCCAGGATATACCAGCTCCAGCGCCTTGTTTTAAAAGTAGATGCAAATCCCATTTATTTCCAACCAACCTGATTAAATATTTTTAATGCTTCATTGTTGAGTTCGCCCAGTTTTTGAAGGTCCAGGTTATCGGTTAAAAAAGCGCCCCAGGTTGCCAGCAATGGTTTTACCATTAATGTTTTTTCAACAGGGAATTCGTTGTTGGCATCGGCAAACATTTTTTGAATATCCTCGCGTAGCATAAACGCCAATAATTTTTCGGCATTTGCTTTATTGGGCGCGTATTTAGCAATTCCTGCTCTGCTTATATTTATATGCGCCCCCCTATCCCTTTGATTTGGATAAAACACACCTACTTTTTTTGCAGCATCCACTTCGGCTTTGTCTTCGGATTCCAACATTCGTCCCACGTAATAGGTATTTACCAATGAAATATCACCCTCTCCCGCAGCAATGGCCTTTACCTGGTCTTTATCATTTCCTTTGGGTTCACGGGCTAAATTAGATACAATTCCCTGCGCCCATTTAGTTGCATTGTCATTTCCATTGTATGAAATGATGGACGCCAACAACGATTGGTTGTAAATATTATCGGATGAACGAACCAATAATTTTCCCTTCCATTTGGGATCAGCCAAATCTTCGTAAGTAGTTAACGCGTTAGTATCAACCCGTTCCTTTGAATAAACAATAATACGAGCCCGCACAGTTTGTGCTATCCAATAACCTTCGCTGTCGCGTAAATTATCGGGAACCATTGCCAAAATGTTATTATCAGTTACGGCTTGCAGTAATCCAAGGCTTTTTGCACGCACCAAGCGACCAGCATCTACCGTCATGAACACATCGCATGGAGAATTTTTTCCTTCTTTCTCTAAACGAATAAGTAATTTATCTGCATCATCGTCAATGATGTTAACATCGATCCCGGTTTCTTTTTCAAATTTTCTGAAAATTTTGCGGTCCACATCATAATGGCGATGGGTATACACATTTACTTCCTGTTTTGTTGAACCATTATCGTTCGTTGATCTTTTTTCGTCCATTAGACACGAAGTAAGACTCATCGCGAAAACCAAACCTATTAAATACCTGTTCATATGATCTTGAAAATACGGCTCGAAAATAGCTGAAAATCCATTGACAACTATACCCGTAAAAGGCTATTTCACACCCGCGTGTATACCCGCCAACATACAACGAAGTCCGCCTCCGCCAATGGTTTCAATGGTGTTAATATTACACGAAACGACCGTGGAACCTTTTGATAATTGACTGATTTGCTGAGCCGTAAAGGCTTCCTTTGCTTTATCACTCATGAGCCAGTGTAACTTCCCATCGGCATTTTTTACCTCCAGCAGATTAGCACAAAACGAATTCATTTGAGCATAATCAATTTCAACAATGTCTTTTTTTGCTTCAATTAATGTTTGCTTAAGCATTGCTCTTTCTATCGCATCGGGAATACACTCCAAACAAATTACCGCTGTATTTGTTCCTACCGACATCAATACGTTGGTATGATAAATTGGCTGACCCTTAAGATCAACCGCCAAAAAAGAAACGGGCTTATAATTAATGTGTTTACACAAGGCGTTAAACAATTGAATATTGGTTCGTGTTGACTCGGCAGCGAAAGCTAATTTATGGATGTGATCAAAAACAATGCTTCCTGTTCCCTCTAAAAAAACACCGTTGTCAGCATTGGGACGCAGATCAATAAAATCTTTTGTTGCGAATTTTGTTGCAATGAATTGAATAAGCTCCTCGTTAACTTCGTTCCTTCGGTTTTGCGCCTGCATTGGAAAAATAATAAGTTCTCCCGCAGGCAAAACAGCAAACCAATTGTTTGGAAAAACAGCATCAGGAACAAAAACATCGGCAGGAGAATCGGCAACATGGTATGAAATATTGTTTTTACCAAGTGTTGCTGTAAGACCGGCAAATTCTTGTTTTACCTTTTCATTCACGTTCTCATCCTTAGCTTCGTGCTGAAACGAATTGGTAAGTGCCGTTTGTTCATTGTAAGTGAAATCGCGGGGATTGACAAGGATAAGATAGGACGGTGCTTGCATATGTAAATTTAGTACTTTTGAACAAATGAAAAACCGCCTTCCATATATATTCCTGTTGACCTTAGTTTTTTCGTGTGGAAGGAAAGAAACTGAACACGAGAAATCAGACATCGGACATCAGACATCAGAAACCATAGACACATCAAATCAGAAATCGCAAATCAGAGATCAAAAAACGACCGACACCTGTGAACTGGAAAAAAAATTCATTGCCAATGGTCTGGTTGATGTTACAAGTGTAATTCCTGATATTAAAATTGATCTGCGGTACAGCACACCTCTTAATTTTATGCGTATGGATCTGTACGGTGACTTAGAGCGTGTATATATTTTACCCGGTGTAGCACAAAAATTAAAAATTGCGCAAGAAGCCTTGAAAGAACAAGATTCGACCCTTAGTTTATTGATCTTTGATTGCGTGCGTCCTTTGAGCGTACAAAAGGCCATGTGGGATACCGTTAAAATGCCTGTATACAAAAAAATAAAATTCCTTTCCAATCCCGCTTTCGGATCGTTGCATAATTACGGGGCCGCTGTTGACATAAGTGTATGCACCGTTAGTGGAAAAGAGTTGGATATGGGAACCGCTTATGACGACACTGCTTCATTGGCTTATCCAACAATGGAATCGTATTATTTGGCAAAAGGCGCATTGACAAAAGAACAGGTAAAAAACCGTCAATTGTTACGAAGCGTCATGAACAAAGCCGGATTTTTCGGCATACAAACCGAGTGGTGGCATTTTAATTCATGCAACCGTGAATATGCGAAAGCAAGTTATAAAATGATCGATTAGTTTTTAATCAGCCGCAACGTT
>JAYUZA010000433.1:0-4206 GCA_043752145.1 Flavobacteriales bacterium | reverse complement strand
TTTCAGGTATGGTTTTTACTTTTCTCATTAATCATTCTCGATTTTTTGTTATTCGCACATTAAGGGCTTCAGTTAATGAAAATAATTGACCAACTACTTCTTTAACCAATAAGTTGAAAAGTTACTTTTTCCCCTTAGGTTTACCATTTGGCTTTCCAGGGTTTGTGGTATTAGGATTATGCGGATTATTGCGATTCTTATACCAACCTTTGTGTTTGCCATTATCTTTACCGTGTACAACTACACACGATGTAAGATTAAATAGCAATATCATGCATCCCAGAGCCGTTAAAATGTATCTTACTTTTTTCATAGTGTATAGTTTTAGTTATTCTTTGCCGTACAAGATAGTTAAAAAAAAGACTTTTTCATTTATTTCTTCAACTCATTTACAACTATTTCCGCCTTACTCTTCCCCACTACCTTTTCAATTTCTTCCAACGAAGCTTCCTTTACCCGTTTCAAGGATTTAAAATGCTTTAACAGATCCTGTGCGGTTTTTTCACCTATTCCCTCAATGGCCATTAATCCGCTACTTATAGCGCCCTTGCTCCTGCGTTTGCGGTGATGCGTTATACCAAACCTATGCGCTTCGTTTCGCATATGCTGAATAATACGCAGCGTTTCCGACTTTTTATCAATATACATGGGAACCGAATCGCCCGGATAGTAAATTTCTTCCAATCGTTTTGCAATAGAAATTACCGCAATTTTTCCCTTCAATCCTAGTTTCTCAATACTTGTCATGGCTGCCGCTAACTGACCTTTTCCCCCATCAATTACAATTAATTGTGGCAAGGGTTGTTCTTCTTCCCTTAACCGTAAATATCTTCGGTAAATAACTTCTTCCATGCTTGCAAAATCATCGGGACCTTCAACTGTTTTAATGTTGAAATGCCGATAATCTCTCTTCGCAGGTTTACCATCTCTAAAAACAACACAAGCACTAACCGGATTTGTACCTTGTATATTTGAATTATCAAAACACTCAATATGCCGCGGCCATTCGGTAAGGCGCAAATCATTTTTCATTTGTTCCATAATACGCTCGGTATTGCGCTCAGGATTCTTAATGCTTTCCTGTTTATGCTTGTCCAACATAAACTGTGCTGCGTTCTTGTGCGAAAGTTCCTGCAAGGTTTTTTTATCGCCCCGCTGCGGAACCGTAATTTCAAACAAATCGGTTTCCAGTTCCAATTCAAATGGAACAATAATTTCCTTTGCTTCACTGCCGAATTTTAACCTGAATTCGCCAATGGCAATTTCCAACAATTCAACCATTGCCTCATCCAAACTATATTTCAATTCAATGGTTTGTGATTGTACCACAATGCCATTTACCACATCTAAATAATTTACGTATGCAAATTTATCATCCTTTACAATGCTAAATACATTTACACAACCAACCGTTGAACTTACCACTGCCGATTTTGCCTGGTAATTTTCCAAAGCATCTATCTGAGTTTTTATGAGTTGAGCTTTTTCAAAATTCAAAACATCTGAAGCGGCTTTCATCGAAGATTTCAAATCGCGTAACACATCACCAAAGTTTCCCTTAATGATTCGTTTAATTTCTTTTATACTTTCATCGTAATCGGTTTCCTCTTGCTTACCTTCACACGGACCCAGACAGCGTTTCATATGATACTCCAAACAAACCCTGAATTTTTTTGCTTCAATGTTTGGCTTTGTTAAGGCCAGCGTGCAAGTGCGCAAAGGATAAATTTCACGAATCAGGTCCAACAAAGCATACATCATACGAACAGATGCGTATGGACCGAAATACAACGAACCGTCCTTAATTTGTTTGCGGGTTTGAAATACACGGGGAAATGGTTCTTTCTTTACACAAATCCACGGATACGTTTTATCGTCCTTTAAAGCAATATTATATTTAGGTCGATACTCCTTAATTAAATTGTTTTCTAATATCAGCGCGTCAAATTCGGTGCGAACAACAATGTATTGTATATCGTGAATTTTTTTGACCAGCATCATGAGACGGGCACTGTCGTGGGTCTTGTTGAAATAAGAAGAAACACGCTTTTTCAAATTCTTGGCTTTGCCAATATATAAAATGGTTTCGCTCTCGTCATAATAGCGATAAACACCCGGAGAATCGGGAAGTGAACTGAGTTTTGACTTTATATGTTCGTTAGCGAGAGACATGTGCTTTTTTGAACTACTTAAGGCACGTAAGCGTACATAAGAAACGATTAAACTTAAGTGGGCTCAAATGTCTAAAGTGGTTCCCTTTTTAGTTAACGATTAATCCTATTTTGGTTTTATCGTGATCCAGTAATTTTAAATACAGCTCCCTGAATTTCTTAAAATCGGCCGGTTTAACCTCGTTCGTTTTGAATTCCTGATAACGCTCAACGTATATTCCCGTTTTGGTTTTTGCAAACGTAAGTTTATATTTTACAAATTCATTCTCGATGGAAACATTTTCGGGCATTTTTCTTACCGTTGTTCCTTTAGGGAAATCAAGATTGATTTTTTGCAAGCTAGGGGTAACCCTGAAAATTTCACTCAGTTGCATGGTGTTAAAACGTTTGGTTGAACTAAAAATATTCGTGGTTTTCATGCCCTGCATCAACGGCACACGTGTAAAATAAATATCCACAATATTATCAGAAAAATTCATGGCTTTGAAATTAAATTCGCCTTTTAAGGGTGCGGTAATTTCATCCACATTCTCAAACGAATAATTTTCAAGACTGAAATTATCAAACTGACCATCGCCCAAATAATACAATACTTCCTGCTCAAAATTATCGCGTGATTTTACCGCATTCAATTCGCGCAGCAATCCACCATTTAAACCATTGAAGGTTGTTTTAACCTTTACCTCCAGTGTTTTATCCTTTGCAAGTGTTCCAAACACTTCATGAACCGTCAAATTTTTTGCAGGATCTAAATGGTCGGCCGGCAATTGAAACAATTCCCTCTCACCTTCCTTGATCAATAATCCCCAAGCGCTTACATCGTTCTCATTTAATACGTAGTACGGATAATGGTCGGTTGTTAAGTCAACAAAATTCATTTTACCGTTTAGTTTGTAGGCTGCGATCACGTGGTCGAAATACAAACTTGGCAATGTTTTTTGATGGAAGAACTGGTTTGTTTTTACCAAACAATAATATGATTCGATTCCCTCCATTTGCAAAAGCGATATCATCAAAGAAGCAACATCCTTGCAATCACCAATACGCGATGAGATAGTGAGGTCGGTGTTCTTGGGAATATAATTTGATTGCAGTAATCGTGTGTATGAATATTTAATTTCTTTGGTGATGTAATTATAAATGGCAATTACTTTTTCCTCGTCCCTCATGCCGGGCTTTATAATGCTGTCGCGCACGGCAAGTAATTCATAATTTGATTCAAGTTTGCGATACGATTTTGCTTTGTACCAATCAACCACCTGCGCCCAATCGGTCATGGTTGAAACCATAATGTTTGCGTACATATCGGTTTGGTCAACAATGGCTTCTTCCTGGGCCACTTTTTTCAGGTCTTTGTACTCCCATTGGTAAAAATCAAGTGCATCAGCTTCACGTTTTGCTAAATTATCGGGCAGGTTATGCAATAGGTAATTGAATGCCGAACCTGACGGCACACCATACTCGACCTTTGCGTACCGAATGGGTACATGAAAATTTAAATAGTTAAATTGAATTAATTCTTTTCCCAATTCGGTTGAGACATTCCATTTGTAATTTCCTTCAAGTTTTATAATGTCGCCCGGTTCCAGGTTTTTAAAAACGACAAATCCTCCGCTCTTATCGGGATTGAATTCGGTACCGTTAGCTTTTAAAACTTTGCAGGTTGTTAAATTTCCCAAGAAAGAGAAATCATACTCGGTCCATGTTTTGGCACCGGCATCGGTCAACACCTTGATGGCCATTTTTGAAAATAAATTAGCGGTTCCGTCCTTTTCAAACATGATATCGTAAACAAAACCCAAAATAACCGATTCTTCTTCATCGTATTTTTCCAGATCGCTTTCATCGGCAATAATTTCATCAAGGGTGCGTGAATTGAATTTTGATTTCAATAATTTTTGTCCCTGAAGTTTTTCGATCTTCTCGTCCAAATCCGCCCCGCCTCCTCCTCCATAACCGAACAATGAAAATCCGCCACAGCTTGATTCAAATTGCTTGGCTAGTTTTTACTTGTCCAAGGCTTTTTGATTGTTTT
>JAYUZA010000432.1:0-10441 GCA_043752145.1 Flavobacteriales bacterium | reverse complement strand
CCTAAAATAAAAGGCACATTGTTATTAGAACCCACAATATCTTTTCGCAGATTGGTTATCATTGTATCTAAATTAGCCTGATAGTTTGGATTAGTATCATCGTTTTCGCCCTGATGCCAGAGAATTGCTACCAATTTAGATTTGAAATTATTTAAAATATAGTTTGTGCGAATAACGGCATCGTTGTATAAAGTATCACCAACATTCCAAAAACCATTTGAAAATCCCGTTATGCCCATGCCACAAGGAATTATTAAAACCTGCCGGCCGGCCCGTAAATATTCAAGGCTGTATTTTTTTGCGAATGTAAGGGCAAAACCGATATTATTTTGGAGTTTCGAAAAATGATCAAGCGGTTCTTTGGCTAAAATTATTTTATAATTATTCTCACCAAACCTGCCGAGTTGTTTTATATAATCGCGGGGCGCGTCTAATATGGGGTTAAATCCAAGACCTTGATGTGTGTTTGATTGCCCCATGACTAAAACAATATCGTATTCAACGCGGGTTGGATCGCCAGCTGCTTCTTTTTTACACGAAGCCAGACAAAAGAAAATGAGGCCAAACGAAAAACAAAAAAATAATTTGCATTGTTTATCCATGACCATTACGGGAGTGTAATAATTTTTTATTTATCCGACTCAACATGCTTCTTAAAATTATTTAAAATTGCTTGCCAACCTGCTTTTTGCATTTCATGCGGATTCTCGTTCTCGGGATCAAATATTTCGGTTACCAGTGTTTGGTTTTCCTGTGCTTTAAACTTGATCTGAACTTTACGTCCATCAGGCATACCGTATTCAATTAATTCATTGGTAATTACAGTTGAATAAACGCCTTCAAAATCAAAACCAAAACTTCCGTCTTTAGCTTCCATGCGTGTTATGAATTTTCCACCTGTTTTTGGGTCGTTCTCGGCTTTAGGCGCATGCCAATCGGCAGATGCTGCACACCATTGCATAATATCGACAGGCGTTGTCCATTTAGCCCAAACTGTATTTATAGGTGCGTGCACCAGTGTTTCAACGGTAATTGTTTTTTCTTTTGTTTCCATGGTTCAATTGAATTAATAGAACCAAATATAGGTAAATTTAATTAACTATATATCCGATGTGAGAACCGTAACATGTAATCTGATAGTTTTTTGAACGCCACAGCATTGAGAATGCCCGCGTTTCCTGCTGTATTGTTAAAATAAACATACACTTCCTGAATTTTCTTTTTTCCAAGTATGGTTCGATGCAAATTATTGAGATACTTGCTATCGTAATTAGAATAGAACATTTTAGGTGTTCCGTGCAAACGCACATAGATGGTGGTATTGTTAACAATGAGCGTTTCGGCCAATGCCGGATGACTTACCGTACAAAAAATGATGTTCGCTTCACTTAAAAGGTCGTATACTTTTTTCTTCCACCAACTCTCGTGTCGGAACTCCACTACATTTTTAAAACGCGGATCTAAATTTTGTATAACAAGATTCAGCATTTCTTCACTATACTGTATCGAAGGAGGCAATTGAAAAAGGATACAACCTAATTTGTTTTGCAGACCTTGTTCACATACGTTATAAAGGTCGCTCATTAATTGTTCGCAATCCCTGAATTTTTTAAGATGGGTAATGATACGCGATGCTTTGACCGAGAAGATAAAATCATCGGGTGTTTTTTTGTTCCAGTTTTGCATAACAAGCAAGGTTGGAAATTTATAGAAGGTTGAATTAAGCTCAAGAGTATTTAGTTTTTCTGAGTAGAAATTAAGCCATTCTTTTTGCGGTAGTTTTTCAGGGTAAAATATACCCTTCAATGTCGGTTGTAAAAGCCCGAACAGCCGATCTTGAACGAGACATTTTTTTTCATTTATAAAGTTTTTGGCAATTGGTGCAAAAGAAGCTTCTTCGTTTTTTTAAGCCGGTATATTTTTTAATGATGGGTTCATCGCATCGGAGGCAGGTTTTTTTAGTATGTGCCAGCCATTGTTTTTTTAATACATAATTTCTTTTCCATCCCAGGAACTGGAAACTATAGATACGGGTTTCGGCAATAAGTTTATTGAGCTTTAGGGCCGGTAATTTTCCTGTTTTTTGATTCTGGATGGACTTTTACCCTATAAAGGATCTCGTTCTTGATGATGTTTCCCACACCGGCAAAAATATCCTGTTCCAAAAGTGTATCACAAATAAGGACAGAAGGAGTTTTTTTTAATTTCTCTTTTGCGTTTTTTGGGTCCCATGAATCATTCATTACGTCAATGTTCCATTCGTAATGATCGTTCACATCGCCTTCGAGGAATTTTGCCGAGCACGAATAAAGATTTTTCTCCTTTCTTGAATTTAAATGTGAGGCATGGTGGTTGCTCTTTACCTGTATCGCGGGCAAGTCTTTTTTCGTTGATGCGATAACTGCCAAACATCAGGAAATGTATCTTTAAGGTAAAATCATCGAAGCAAATTAAAAAGTGTTTTCCCCAACTCTTGAACGCGACAATCTTTTTATTGCGTATTCTTTGTTGATCGATCTTGCTATTACCGCTTACAGCAAGTATTTTTTTGCCCGTAAACGCCAGGGTTTCTTCTTTTAACAATATTATGGATGGACCTTCAGGCATACATTAAAATTATTTTTTCCAATGCATTTTCAAAAATCCCGCTTTCCCAAAAACCGGGTCGTTTTGGGGAAGGGATAATTGTTTAATGGTCTTTACGGCATTTTTGTATTCCGATAATTTTCCGGTATTTATATCATAATCTTTTCCCTGGGGATAAGAACCAACACATGAAAAATCGGCTGTATATTTCAAACACTTGTGTCCATGGCCTGCGGCCAATATCAAAACATCGCCCTTTACTATTTCTATCTTTTTTCCTTTTGGTCCGCCTAAAATAACCGTGGCCTTTCCTGCACATATCACAAGGCATTCGTGTGTTGTGCTATGATAATGATGAAAATCGTAGATTCCGTTACTCCAGCTATTGCTCCAACCGTTACGGGCCAATATTTTTTGTGTAATAACTGCTGCTCTCTTTTTTTGATCAGGAAGTTTTAAAGCTGCCCTATATACTAATACGGGCAGTTTGCTGTTCGGAAAATTTTTGTTTCGTTTTAAAACAAAATGTTCCATATGCGGATTTGTATTTATTCTTTCAGCCATAAAAATTACCGGGCATTGCTTTTTGGAAATAAGGTTTTATCAGGATGTTTTTGCAATACATCAATTACAGCGGTAATAATGCGCGTACGAATGGATGCGGCTTCTTTTGGCGGAACAAGATATGTTACACTCACTTCGACCCAGGTATTGGAACTTATTCTTAAACATACAAATGGGTATTCTTTGATATGCATATCTTCAATGGGCGATTCCTTTACAAGTTCCTTTAATTCTTCAATGCGTTGTTGCATTTGGGGACCCAGCTCTTTTTTAACCGCGTCTTTTACTGTGGCCATTACAAAATCGAGATCACTTTCATAAGCTACATGAAAAGGAATTTCATTCCAGATATACATAAAGTTGCGCCATGAATAATTGAATACCGATGATTGCAAAACCAAGCTGTTGGGAAAACGGATCAGTCGTCCGCTGGGAAGATCATTGGTAAGATAATCACCGGCAAATTCCCACAAGGTTGTATCCAAATATCCAATTTCCAATACATCACCTTTGAAGGTGTCAATTTGAATGCGATCGCCAATGCGATATGGATTGCGTATGATGATGTAGATCCACGCGATAAAAGATGAAATAGGTGTTTGCAAGGCAAAACCCAGGATCAATGAAAATAAGCCCAATGAAACAGCTGCAGCATACCAGTTGGCAAACAGGAACGAGATAATGATAAAGCCAACGGAAAATATGCTCATTAAGTGCGTTAAGCGTATGAGATTGTATCGCTTGTATTTGCTGCGTGCGCGTTTAGCAATAATTATTTCAAGCGATTTTGATATGGAGAGTATGAGAATAGTTAAAAACCCGCCAAAAGTTGCGCGTTCAAAAAAATTCCGGTATTTGGCCGGAATTATAAGCAATTCAAACCGCGATGCACAGTAAAGAATGAGACAAATAGCAGCAACTATAATATAAGATCCCAACCAAAAAAACCGTGTTTTGGATTGTTTTTTACCCCCTTTTCGTTGTTGCGGTCGAATATCCATAACATGTAAAGATGGATGTTGAAGGAAGAAATTATATTACAGAATTAATAAAAATAGTTACATAAAGGTTAAATCCAATCCCGTCCTCTATCACGTATAAAATATGGAATTTTAAATGAGATTAAGTTTGAGTAAAATCCTCTGGTTTTTGAGCGAAAAAGAAATTTTTGTGAACATCACCTCCGAACGGGAAGGAGTTCTTTTAATTATTCTATTAAAACAAACGCACCCCAAAAATAAGGTTCGTATTTAGAACGCATGGTTTTTTGAGCCATTTCAAACGCTTTGTTTGTGTTTTTTACATTAACAAGGTTAGTATAAAAAGCCAGCATGAATTCTTCGGTCTCTTTATCGGGTACCTGCCATAAACTCATGATCAATTGTTTTACACCTGCGATTCTGAATGCACGTTGTAAACCGTAAACACCCTCGCTTCCTTTTATATCACCTAAACCTGTTTCGCAGGCCGAGAGTACTGTAAGTTTCGTGTTTTGTAAATTCATGAGCGATACTTCATATGCGGTAAGCACTCCGTCTTCATCACTCGTGTTATTCTCGTTCCAAATATCGTTTGCACCAGCCAATACGATGCCGCTGCGCATTAACGGATTTGTGTTTTCTATTAATGTTGTAGTGCCGCGCGAACCTCCCCTGAAATCCAAGTCATCGGTGGTCTCAACATGTATTTGCTTTTTTGTTTCTTCGGGATCGCCAAAAAAGAATCCGTGTGTTGCAACGTGCAACATCATCACGTTCGAGGTAGTATTGTTGATCGCTTTAAGATTTTTTTCATTCGCCTCATCTCCTGTAAAAGCCAGTGTTTGCATACCGCTTTTTGAAACAACTTTTTTAATATTAGTTGCTTCGGTCATAGTTCCCGGTAAATATTTCCAAATTTCATTTTTGGTTTTATCGGTGGTGTACTTTACGCCACCAAACATGACCATGGTCGCTTTAGAAGGATCAAACTCATTAGGGGTATAGTTTACAAGCGCTGCTGTTGTATTGAGAGCGTGCATATGAAACTGATCGATCAGATATTTTCCTTCGGCATTGCGTAACGAAGAAAACGAGATCTTATGCAATAGGCCGCAGGGCGAATAAAATATTTCGTTTACCCCGCTTAAATGTTTTTCCAATGGAGCCCAAATGGTTTCGTACAATTTCCCTTTCGGATCATAAGTATCGCTTACATACTTAAAGTTATTGGCGCCTTGTGTTCCTATTATGGATGTTAATTTTTGCGAACCGAATAATTCGATTATTTCAGGGTATTCCGAATCCTTTCTCAATAATAAAGCGCAATACACATCTTCGCCTGTTGAATTTTCTTTTGTGAAATGAATGAATTCAATGGCTACTTGTCCCGGCAATAATCTTTGTTGAATGTCTTTAAAGGTGATATTCGTTTCGGCAATGGCATTTTTTATTTCTGCTGAAGCCGACACCAATTGTTTTTCCAATGCATTAGCCTCTTCTTCCAATGTTTTAATGTCGGTCGTGCGATTCTCCAAAGGGGTTGAATACGCAACGGATAATTGTTGTTTTAGATCACTCCAATTGGTGTAAAGCGTAATTAACGCACCATTCCCGCTATTGGTCACTGCGTTTCTCATTCGCTCTGATGAACGTAGTAAAGCCCCTTTGTTTTTTATTTCGTTGGCGTAAACGGTTGCAGTAATAGCTTTATTCTTATCTTTTGTTTTAAGCGCGAAAGCCGTGTATTGGTTTTGATAAATATTGACCGTTGCCAATAATTTTTCTTTTTCTTCTTCCGATAAAAAAGTAAAATTGCGTTGAACACTTTGTTGTCGTAATCCTAAAGCGTAAACATATTGTTTTTCGGCCTTACTATCACTGCCCTGCAAATCGTAAACATAAGCTAAACTTGAATTGGCATCTACGCTGTTAGGACTTCCTGCTCCGAGTTTTTTATCGAACATGGCAATGGATCGCGAAATGTTCTCTTCAGCTTTTGTCAATTCGTTTTTTCCAAGATGCATGAGTCCGAGGTTGTGATAGGTTATAGCTGTTCGTATATTGGCTTCACCAAAACTTTTTTGCTCTATTGCAATGCTTTGTTTGTATAATGCTTCGGCTTTTTCGGGTTCGTTACGCAAACGGTACGCTTCGGCTATATTGTTAAGGTTACCCGAAACCTCAATGTTATCGATACCATAAATAAGACTATCGACCGTCAATGCTTTTTTAAATTGAATGATAGCTGTAAGTGCCAAACCGTTCATCTCCTGCGCATCTTTGCTGGCATTGGCGCGCGCCATGTAAACCGTTCCAAGGTTATTTAATGAAATAGCATATTCACGGTGCTTATCACCATAAATTTCTTTTCGCAAGGCTAAAGCAGTTTCATATAGTTCCTGCGATTTGGTGTAATTTCCCAGATCATAATATAAATTGGCAAGATTGTTTAATGCAACTGCGTAATCGGGATGCTTATCGCCATGCGTGACTTTTGACTTGTTCAAACACCAGGTAAAATATTTTTCGGCATCTTTATAATTATTCTTAGCCAATTCCAAATGACCCATATAGGCAACAAGCGGAATGTTTTTCTCACTTTCTTTCCCATAAGCATCATAATGAATAGCCATGGCTTGAGCGTAATATTGCTGCGCCTTTTCAAAATTACCTTTTTGAAAATAGAAAAGTCCGCGGTTACCTAAATAAACTGCGTATTCGGGGTGAAGTTTACCAATGCTTTTTTGATAAATTTTTGCGCACTCCTCATACACGTTCTCTGCCTTGGTATATCGACCGGTAATTGAATACACACCTGCCATACTTTGTTTGATGTTGGCGCAGGTAACATGGTTTATTCCCAGGGCCGCTTTTTGAATGGTGAATGCGTGATCCAATAATTGTTCGGCTTCGGTATAACGCCCGCGTTCGGTTTTTAGATTCGCCAGATTAAAAAGTGCAATTCCAAGGTCGGTATGATCTTTTCCCTGAACTTTTTCACGAAGCGTTATTACTTCTGCAAATTCTTTTTCGGCTTTATCGTACTCGGCCATATCAACGTGTAGGCTTGCCAGGTTATTCATTACAGTTAAACACTCGGGACTCTCATATTTCCCCGCTTTTTTAAAAATGGAAATACTGTTTTCTAACATTTTCACCGATTCATTGTTTTTTCCTGCTGATGAAAAAATAATGCCTGCATTTGCAAGGGCGTTGGCGAATTCAACACTCTCACTTCCCAAAGCAGCTTCATATGTGTCAAGCGCATCAATGGCATATTTCGCGGCCTTTTCATATTTCCCTATGTTATCATACAAAACAGAGAGGTTTAATAATGACAAAGCATAATAAGCACTTTTTTGGGTATAGACCTGCGCTTTGATGTCAAGACATTTCAAATACATTTTTTCGGCTTCAACAAATTTCCCTTGTTTTTCTAAGGTAACAGCAATGTTGTTGATGCTTGTAGCATAGTCGGCCGATTTTTTTCCAAAAGCTTTTTCGGCAAGTACCAAAAGATCCCCATAGGTTTTTTGTGCCTTGTCGTACCAACCCATCTCAATGTAAAATTGCCCGGTGGCGTCAAGAAGTTTATAATATTCCTGCGAATCTTTGCCGGCACTTTTTTCAAATATTTTTAAAATATCGAGGTAGGCTTTTTCTGCTTTATCGTACCATTGAGCAAGTATGTAAAATTGGCGTGTTTGTTCAAGCGTTTCGTAATATTGTTGCGAGTCTTTCCCGAATTGTTTTTCGAGCATTGCAAGTGCATTCAGGAAAAACGGTTCTGATTTTTCATAATTCCCTGTTTGGGTATAAAAAACCGAAACGGCATTGGCCACGACCTGGTAGATACTATCGGTTTCCTTATAATTTTTTTTGGTGATCTCCCAATTGTTGGTGAAAATGCCATCGGCTATATGATAAGAACCGGCTGAATTTAATGTATGAGCGTATTGGTTGAAATAATGAAGTGTATAGGGATGTTTTTCCCCTAATACTTTTTTGCAATTCTCGGCTGCTTCTTTCATGAATGGAAGGCCGGTTTGATAATCGAGCTGATAGCCAAAACATATTCCATAGAAATAAGTTGCGGCAATATATTGAAGATTTGATGTGCCCAACCATTTTGCCATAGCATCACGTTGTTTTCCTGACCAAGCCGCTGCTCCGGGGTAATCTTGTTTTGAAAAACAAATTTGCCCCAAGTAGTAAGTAACATTGCAATAAGCAGTATCAAGTTTTTTTAAGGATTCAAGCTCGGCTGTAAGCGTTTTTCCAACCACATCGGCTTCATCGTAGTTTTGTTCATTAACAAACTGAAAGAATTTTTCATAATTCGGCATCCATGTTTGCGCATTTGCAACAGTATAAAGAGAAAGCAAAAAGATAATGAGTATGGAACGCATAGGATAAATATAATGATTAAATCGTTACTTCACCACAGATCGATCTTTCAAAACTCTCCTTCATTTGAGCTGCGTTCATTTTTTTACCTATGCAGTACATGAGTTTTGTTATGGCTGCCTCGGTGGTAAGGTCATTCCCCGAAATCATTCCCATGTTTTTTAACTGAGCGCTGGTTTCGTATTTACCCTGTTCCACAAAACCTGTTTGGCATTGGGTAATGTTAATGATGGGTTTTCCCGAAGCAATAAAGTCTTTTAGCGCTTTTATGAGCCAGCCATCGGTCGACATATTGCCTGCACCAAATGTTTCAAGAATTAATCCTTTTACCAATGGAGCTGATAAAATTTGTGTTAGAAAGGTAAGTGAGATGCCCGGAAAAACTTTGATGAGCGCGATATTTGAATCGAATTGCGTGAACAAATTAATTTTTTCGTTGGAAGCAGGTAAAAGTGCGTTGCGGTCGAACTGAATTTTTACCCCGGCTTCAGCTAATAAAGGATAATTAGAAGAGCTGAATGCGTTAAATTGTGTTGTACTCACTTTTGATGTACGATTTCCACGAAATAATTTATATTCAAAATAAATGCAAACTTCATTTACAACTGAGTTGCCCTGTCCGAATGGCTCGTCCGGGCGGGCATTTTCTTTTGCCGCTGCAATTTCAATGGCGGTAATGATATTTTCTTTTCCATCGGTGCGAATGGTTCCAATGGGTAATTGCGAACCTGTTAAAACAATGGGTTTATTTAAATTTTGCAACATAAATCCAAGAGCCGATGCTGTATAGGCCATTGTATCGCTCCCGTGTAAAATAACAAAACCATCGTATGCTTCGTAGTTAGAAAATATGAGTTGCGCAATTTCGGCCCAACGCCCCGGATTCATATTGGATGAATCTATTGGGTGTGTGACCGAAATTGAATTTAATTCAACATTGAGTTTATTTAATTCGGGAATTTGACTGTTCAAATGTTTGAAATCAAATGGACGCAATTGTCCCGAAGCAGGATCTTCCATCATGCCGATGGTTCCGCCTGTGTAGATGATCAATATTTTTGGTAATGAAGTATTCAAAATAGTGCGTTTGTAGTTTGGACTAAATTTATTTTAAAATTGAATTGAGGTGTCGTTTGTGGTTATAATTACATCTTAAATATCGTTCTCGAATTCTCTGTTGTTACTTTCGCAATTTCATCAACACTTGTTTCATAGATCTCGGCTAATTTTTTTGCTACGTAAATTATATACGTGCTTTCATTTCGTTTTCCGCGAAAAGGCACAGGAGGTAAATACGGTGAGTCGGTTTCCAATACCAAATGTTCTAATGAAATATTTTTCAATACTTCAGGTAAAGTTGATGTTTTGTACGTTACAACGCCACCAATACCTAATTTAAATCCTTTATAATTAATAATGTGTTGTGCCTGTTCAAGTGTTCCGGTAAAGCAATGAAATATTCCTGTTAAAGAGTCATCGTTTAATTTATCTACAATTTCAAAAACTTCGTTGAATGAATCGCGAACATGGATCACTATGGGTAATTTCATTTTCTTGGCCCAAACAATTTGCTGTTCGAATGCTTTTTTTTGCTGCTCAATAAACGTTTTATCCCAATAAAGATCAATACCAATTTCGCCAACGGCACAAAATTTATGCTGATCGAATAGTAAACGCATTTTTGCCAATATTTCTTCAAAATCGTTGAATACACTGCTCGGATGAAGTCCCATCATGGGAAAACAATTATTTGGGTGTGCTTTGCTAAGTGCCAGCAAAGGTTCAATACTTTCAACATCAATGTTGGGAAGGAATAAACGTTCGATACCATTTTCGAGACAAGACTTAATCACAGACTTTATATCTGATTCAAATTCAGGCACGTATAAATGCGCATGGGTATC
>JAYUZA010000431.1:0-10447 GCA_043752145.1 Flavobacteriales bacterium | reverse complement strand
ACCGGGCCGAGCTGCGGCCGTTCGATGCCATCCGGCAGTTCTACCGCGCCGAGACGCTCGCTGATGAGCTGGCGCGCAAAGTAGATGTCGGTGCCATCTTCTTTATTTTAATTTAGGTAACGTTTCGGAAGATATTTTGCCTGATTCACGAAAAGCATTTGAGAATGGAATTCCTGCGGATGGTAATTATGCCGCAGCCATAGCAAGTAATCAACTAACGACCTCAGCATGGGGGTACGTACCAACCATTCAACCCATTGTAAATGCTTTTGATAATTCGGGTGAAGATGTAGCGCGTTTGAATCAGGATGTTGGTTTGGATGGATTAAAAACGGCCGATGAGGCAAGCTTTTTTGCTTCATACGTTTCGTCTGCAACGGCAGCGGCTTCCGCAAACCCCGGAGCAATTACAGGCGATCCGAGTGCAGATAACTACCATTACTACCGTGGAGATGATTATGATGGTATTCAAAATAATATTTTGGAACGTTACAAAATGTATAACGGTTTGGAAGGAAATTCACCTACGACAGGAATTTCGGCTAATCTGAATGCAGACGGATATCCAACATCGGCTAATACCTTACCAAACGTTGAAGACATCAACTTTGATAATAACCTGAGCGAAACTGAAAGTTATTTTCAATACAGAGTAAGTATACGTCCGGCCGACATGGCTGTAGTAGGTCAAAATTTCATTACCAACATTGTTGACGCGTATAACGTTTTGCCCGATGGCAGTGCTCCTTTGGTCAAATGGTATCAATTCAGAATTCCGATACGGGAGCCACAAAAGATCGTAAACAGCATTCAGGATTTTCGTTCAATTCGCTTTATCAGAATGTTCCTGAAAAATTGTGATAAGCCCTTGGTTTTACGTTTTGCACGCCTTGAATTAATTCGCGGTGAGTGGCGCGCCTACCGCGAATCCTTATTGGAACCGGGCGAAGGAGTTGTTGGTGATCCAAGCACAACGTTGTTTGATGTATCGGCTGTAAACATTGAAGAGCATGGAAGTCGTGTTCCGATCAATTATCAAATTCCTCCGGGCATTAACCGTCAGGTAGATGTTACAACGGCCAATCTTCGTAACCTTAACGAGCAATCGCTTGCATTGGATATTTGCGGTTTGGAAGATGGTGATGCAAGAGCTTGCTATCGTAACGTACAATTTGACGTTCGTTCGTATAAGCGTATGAAAATGTTCGTGCATGCTGAAACATCTTCACAAACCGATATAACTAAAGACGATGATGTTGTTTTGTTCATGCGTTTAGGAACCGACTTTGATGAAAATTATTATGAGTATGAGCTGCCTTTGAAAATGACGGCCTGGTACGCATCGGCTGCCGAAGATGTATGGCCAACTACCAATGATATTGACATTGAATTTGATAAACTGATCGAACTGAAACTTGAGCGTAACCGGCAAGTGGAAGAAGGTACTGCGCAGGTAAATCAACCTTTTGAAGATGCCACCAGTTTTCCGGGAAGAATTGTTCGTGTAAAAGGAAATCCGAATTTACAGGGATTAAAAACCGTAATGGTAGGCGTTCGCAATCCAAGGAGATCGGGTTCTAGCCCATATAAACCCGATGATGGAAAATCAAAATGTTTGGAAGTTTGGATCAATGAATTACGTTTAACCGATTTTGATCAGCATGGTGGATGGGCAGCTGTTGGGCGTGTAAATACAAATTTAGCAGACTTTGGAAATTTGGCAGTCTCAGGTTCTTATTCTACTCCGTATTGGGGAAGTATTGAAAAAAGAGTGAGTGAACGACAACGGGAAACCATTATGGCATTTGACGCGATCTCATCATTTGAGCTTGGTAAATTTTTTCCTGAAAAATGGGGTATTAAAATACCCATGTACATGAGTTATGGCGAGAGCAGGGCTAATCCACAATTTGATCCTTTGCAACCCGACATTCAATATAATTTGGTGAATGATGGCTTGACTGGTGATGAACAAAAGAAATTTAAACAACGCAGTCAGAATTATACGCGCAGAAGGAGTTTGAATTTTGCCAATGTTAAAAAAGAACGAACAGGAGATGGTAAACCACATTTCTGGGATGTTTCAAACTGGTCGTTTACGTATGCGTACAATGAAATTTTTCATCGTGACATTAACATTGAGTACAATATGAATAAAACATATCGTGCCGGTGCAAATTATTCTTTTAACAAAACTTCCAAACCTTGGGAACCATTTGCGAAAAGTAAATTCCTTGCCAAATCAAAATGGTTTTCGGTCATTAAAGACTTTAATGTTTACCTGGCACCAAAAGTAATTGCATTCAGAAATGAAATAAGTCGTTCATATATTGAAAATATTATTCGGGCGAATTACGGAGCATTGGCTTTTCCAAATTATACCAAGAACTTTTTATGGGTGAGAGGTTATGATGTAAAGTATGACATTACCAAAAATTTAAAGTTTGATTATACCGGAACAAATAATGGTGTAATTGGCGAACCTGTTGGCCGTGTAAATAAAATTTACCGTGACGAGTACCAAACATTCAAAGACAGTGTTAATTCATCTATTTCGCAGGCGGGAACAACAGTACACTATAACCATACGGTAAACCTTACGTATCAATTACCTTTGTCAAAAATTCCGCTTACCGATTGGATAACCATTAACACAAAATATTCGGCAGGATATGACTGGCAACGTGCTCCTTTCGGACAAGATACATTAGGTGGAATTATTCAAAATTCACGAAATGTTTCCTTGAACGGTCAGTTAAATTTTGTGACATTATATAATCATATACCATTTCTTAAAAAAATAAATCAAAAGGCCAGTGGCAGTGCGGCAAAGAACGCAGGAAAAAAACCCACAGTGATCCCGAAAAATTTGGATGGCAATGATAAAAGCGTACAGCCAAAAGATTCGACCAACAAAAAAGATAAAGAAGAAAAATTCACATTGGTTGAAAATATTTTCCGCGTATTGATGGGTATAAAAAACGCATCGGTAACTTTTAGTACAACTGACGGGATATTGTTACCCGGATATGATAATAAAACACAATTTGTGGGCATGAGCCCAAGTTGGAGTGCACCAAGCTTTGGATTTATTTTAGGAAAACAAAACCGTGATATTTTTGGAAACCCTAATTCATGGGGTGGATTTGATGAATACGCCTTTTTTGCAGCCGATAAAGAATGGCTTATCAAAAACGAGAATTTAAACAGGCAATATATTACTAATCACGCCAAAAATTTCCAAAGTAAAGTGAGCATTGAACCTTTAACAGGATTAAAAATAGATCTGAATGCCGATAAGAATTTTTCAGAGAACACCAGTTCGTTCTTCCGCTATATTGACACGCTGCCTGATCTTACAGTTGTAAATGCTTATCAATTGCAAAACCCTATGGTAACGGGTGTATTAAGCATGTCGATCAATTGTTGGGCAACAGCTTTTACACGCGATGATAAATCAACCTATATAAACAGCGTGTTTGAACAATTCAGGGCTAACCGTGAAGAAGCTTCGTTGCTTTTAGCATCTGAAAATCCAAATTCAAGCGGATCGAATTCAGGCGAGCCTTCATACCGCGATGGTTTTGGCGGCACGCAGCAGGACGTTATTATTACATCTTTTATTGCAGCTTATACAGGAGCTAAAGTTGACAGCAAATTCACTAACCCGTTTAAATTAATTCCAAAACCAAATTGGCGTATTACTTACGACCCGATGGCAAAAAGCAAGTGGAAATTCTTTAAGAAACGATTCAGGTCATTAACACTTTCGCACGGTTACAGGAGCACACTTAATATTGCCAATTACTCAACAAACCTTCAGGCGCAGGTAGATAATGATGGATTTATTGTGACACGTGATATTGGTGGTAATTTTATAAATTCAAAACAGATCAATTCAATTACCATTGCCGAACAATTCAGTCCATTGGTGAGTATGGATATTAAATGGAAAATGAGCGATAAGGATCAGCGCGGGCTAATTACCAAAATGGAAATTAAACGCGACAGGAACATTGCCCTTAGTTTAACCAACAATCAGGTAACCGAGATCAGAAGCCGCGAATATGTATTTGGAACGGGTTATACATTCCCTAAATTAAAACTACCATTCAAAATTGGTGGTAAAACACCTGAAAGCGATCTTGAAGCAAGAGCCGATGTATCTATCAGAGATAACGTAACCGTTACACGTAAGATCGTAGAAAACTACAATCAGGCCACCTCGGGTCAAATGCTTATTTCCATTAAAACTTCGGTAAGTTATACTGTGGCTCAGAACATACAAATACGCCTTTTCTTCGATAAAACGGTTACAAATCCAAAAATATCTAACTCATTTAGAACGTCTAACGCAAGTTCAGGCATTGCCATACGATTAAGTTTACAATAATTAGGGCTTGTAAGTGAAATAAATATAAATTTGGCCAAAATTAAACCCAGTATTATGAATATACCAGCTGACTTAAAGTTTACAAAAGACCACGAATGGATACGCGTTGAAGGCGACCATGCATTTATAGGCGTTACCGATTTTGCTCAAGGCGAGTTAGGTGATATCGTTTACATTGATATCAATACCGTGGGTGAAGCCGTAAGTCGTGAAAGCGTATTTGGCACAGTTGAAGCTGTAAAAACCGTTAGCGACCTTTTTATGCCTATTGACGGAGAGGTATTGGAAGTAAATTCCAAACTTGAAGGAAGTCCTGATCTGGTAAACAATGATCCATATGGTGAAGGATGGATGGTAAAAATAAAAATTACAAATCCGGCACAACTAAATGATCTGTTAAGTGCAGATGCTTATAAAGCTGTAATTGGATAATACTAAAAATAATTCATACATGTATTTTGTGCCCGCAGGTTTGTGGGCACTTTTAATTATGTTTGTTTGTTTGGTATCGCCAAAATACATTCCCGTTGTTAAATTTGACCTGTTCTCGCCCGATAAAATTGCACATGCATTATTATTTGGCATTTTATGTTTACTGCTGATATGGGGACTCAATAAAAATAATTTCCTTTCGTACAAAAACATGTTCTTACTGGCCATGTGCACCATTTGTTATGGTGCACTTATTGAATTATTACAAATGGTATCGCGCAATGGCCGCAATGCCGATTTTGACGACATCATTGCCAACAGCTTTGGTGCCCTTTTGATCTACCTTTTTTACAGCTTATACTACCGTTCCCTCATTCGTAAAACGGCTTAATTGTTTCGAAACCCTTGATAACAGGGTGCTTTCACGTGTTTGTTAAATTACCTCCTTTACTTCGTTTTGAACGATGTTAGTTTTGACGCGTACTGATATTAAACAGGCAAAAGTTTAACCCTTAAAATAAACAGTTATGATAACCTTCATTATTTTGATCGCTGCATTAGGACTGATAGTAGTTTTAATGAATGAGTACGGATGGGCCGATTTAACCGGTAAAACAAGAAATGATCTTGTGTTTGAAACGCGTAACAAATCATACGGTGCTTATGAGATCCGCGAAAAATATTCCAACCGCTTATTAATTGCGTTTGTAGGAATGCTTGGCTTCATAAGTATTGCAGCCGTTAGTCCGAAAATGTTTATGAATTCAACACCACCGGTTGAAAAATCCAACAATGGTGATAGCCCCGTAATTGAAAATAAATTTGAGAAAGAAAAAAAAGAAGAGAAAAAAGAGGAGGTCGTAAAAAATGAAAAAATTGAAAAACCACAGCCTCCTGCAGGTGCGGCAACTCAGGCGGTAGTTACGCCTACTCCAACAAGTGTGATACAAAAAGTTGATTCAACAAAAAACAATAATGCGATCGTTGCAGCAATAACAACTCAAGGTGATAGTGCAGCAAATGCTTATTTCCCACAGGTAAAAAATCCGGGGACTTGTTTAACCTGTAAAAGAGATTCAATAATAGCGATCGTTCATCCACAATCTGGCGTTGATGAACAAGCGTCATTCGCTTATGGTCCATACTTACAACGTTACTTAAAGATCCCAACCGATTTGGGTCAGCGTGGTGTTAAAAGCGGAAAAATCTATATCACCTTTATTGTTGATGAAACCGGAGCTGTTACCTCGGCAAAAGTTCAAAAAGGTATCTATACTGACTTGGACAATGAGGCAAGACGCGTTGTTAGCGGAATGCCAAAATGGAAACCTGCCAAGATCAAAGGAGAGTCTGTTAAAGTGAGCATGGTTCTGCCAATTAATATTGTAATAGAAGATTATTAATTTATTCTACCTCAACATATACAAACCCAACAAAAAAGACAAGCTCAACCCTTGTCTTTTTTTATTTATTATTTTTTTAAAGACTTGCGCCTGTTTCGCTCCTTGATGATAAGCCCCAACTCCCTACCCGTTTGGCCTTTTACCGAAGTGTTTTCCTGCGCCCGTCTTATCAAATAAGGCAGCACTTCTTTTACCGGACCATACGGAACGTATTTTGCAACATTGTAACCCGCATTGGCTAAATTGTAACTTATATGATCGCTCATTCCTAAAAGCTGAGCGAAGTAAATACGTTTATCGTTGGGTTTAATTCCGTTGGCAGCCATAAGCTGTGTAAGTTTCATAGAACTGTCTTCATTGTGTGATCCGGCACAAATTGATACTATTTCGGCATGTTTTACACAATATTCAAGCGCAGCATCGTAATCATGGTCGCTGGCTGTTTTATCTTTTTGAATGGGTGAAGCATAATTTTTTTCGGCAGCACGTTTACGTTCCTTTTCCATATACGCTCCCCGAACCAGCTTCGCTCCAACTTTATATCCACCGGCTTGTGCCAGTTCAATTTCGCTTTTCAAATATGCTAATCTATCGTGACGGTAAAATTGATAGGTATTGTAAATAATCGTTTTTCCTACATTGATCTTTTTCATCATGCGGGTCGTCATTTCATCAATAGCTACCTGTATCCAACTTTCTTCGGCATCAACAAAAACAGCGGTGTTGGCAATGTTTGCAGCGTCACAAATATCCTCTACACGTTTTAAACCGCGTTTCCATTCAACTTCTTCCGCATCGGTCAATTTTACTCCCGCACTTGCTTTTTCAAGCAATTCAAAACGAATTACACCCGTAACTTTAAAAACACAAAACGGAATATTTAAATTACCGGCTGCTTTTTGTGTTGTTCTTATTATTTCATTCTTTGTTTCATCCAGATTTTCTTCGTTGGTTTCCCCTTCGACCGAATAATCCAAAATTGTTCCTACATTAAATTTACCCAATTGCTCCACGGCTTTTTCGCATTCCTCAATATTTTCGCCTCCGCAAAATTGTTTGAATATGGTGCTTTTAAACAATGGTTTAAAACCAATATACAAAGCAGGTTTCGCAAATATCCTTCCCATTTTTACCATGAACGGACTTGCAACTATTTTAAACAACCAATAGGCCTTTTTTAATTCCTTATCGGTTTTATTTCTAAAAGCAATTTCTGTATTTTCGAAAGATATCATGATGCTGCGTGGTTCAGATTAATAAGCTCTGGTTTTTTTACCTTCCATGAAATTCATGTACGATCTGTTCACTACTTTATTTCCACCCGGGGTTGGATAGTTGCCAGTAAAATACCAGTCGCCATGGTTATTGGGACAAGCGTTGTGCAAACCTTCAACACTTTGGTAAATAATTTCAACTTTTGACTTATTATTTTCAGGGGTTACCAATTCGGCAATTTTATTGGAGATCTGTGCTTCGGTAAACTGATCATACAATTCCTTTACAACATTTTTCATTTGCTCTTTTGGTTTTTGCAATTCCAGTTTTGCTTTTTCGTATACTTTATCTAACAGATCAAGTTTATTATGTTCTTTCAGCAATGCTACCATAGCCTGGAAAGCAACAAAATCGTTTATGATAGCCATGTCAATTCCATAACAATCGGGATAGCGTATTTGCGGAGCCGATGATACGATGATTATTTTTTTAGGGCCTAAACGATCAAGCATTTTAATAATGCTTTGACGCAAGGTTGTACCACGAACAATGGAATCGTCAATGATGACAATGGAGTCAATGCCTTCGCGAATTTTGCCGTAGGTAACATCGTAAACATGCGTTACCATTTCGTTGCGTGAATTATCGGCCGTTATAAAGGTTCGAAGCTTTACATCTTTAATGGCAATTTTTTCAACACGCAGCCTGTCACCCAAAACTTCTAAAATTTGATCGTCACTTGCTTTTTCTGGTAATGCTTTTAAACGCTTTAATTTTTCCTTGTTAAAATGATGTTCAACTCCTTTTAATAAACCGTAAAAAGCTGTTTCGGCTGTATTAGGAATATAAGAGAATACAGTGTTTTTGAGATCGTATTCGGTTGCGGCCAATGCTCTTTCAGCAACATTTTTTCCTAATTGAATTCGTTCTCCGTAAATATCGGCATCGCTACCACGCGAAAAATAAATCCGCTCGAACGAACAAGGTGTTTTTTCTAACGGTTTACGCACTAACGCTTCGCTTACATGCCCGTTTTTCTTTATGATAATGGCATGTCCCGGTGTAAGTTCCTTTATGTTTTCAAGTTTAACATTGAAAGCTGTTTGAATTACCGGTCGTTCTGAACAAACAACGGCAACCTCATCGTCATGGTAATAGAAAACGGGACGTATCCCATTGGGATCACGCAAAACAAATGCATCGCCATGACCAAATAAACCGGCCATTGCATAACCACCATCCCAGGTTTCGGCCGAGTTGGTCAATATGCGTTGTATATCTAAACTCTCGGCTATTTTACCTGAAATTTGTTGATGATTGAAACCTTGTTGCTTGAATTCCTGAAATAAATTTTCATTCTCAACATCTAAAAAATGTCCGATCTTTTCCATGACCGTTATAGTATCGCTCATCTCCTTGGGATGTTGGCCCAATTCAACCAGTAGATCAAACAATTCGTCAACGTTGGTAAGGTTAAAATTACCTGCCACAATTAAATTACGGGTCATCCAATTGTTTTGGCGTAAGAAGGGATGACAACTTTCAATGCTGTTTTGCCCAAAAGTTCCGTAACGTAAATGACCTAAAAATAATTCTCCTGTAAAACCAACACTCGCTTTTAAGCGATTTACGTCTTTTAAGATCGAGGGGTCCTTTGCCTCTAAATTTTTAAATTTTTGAAATACGTCCTGAAAAATTTCGGTAATGGCGCCCGAACCTGTAGCCCTTTTTCGGCTTATATACCTGCCACCGGGTTCAACATCAAGCTTTATATTGGCTAGTCCTGCCCCGTCTTGCCCCCGGTTATGCTGTTTTTGCATGAGCAAATAGAGCTTATTAAGGCCGTAGAAGGGAGTTCCGTACTTTTGATAGTAAAAATCGAGAGGTTTTAGTAGCCTTAGGAGGGCAATTCCGCATTCGTGCTTTATTTGGTCGCTCATTCGGGGGTTATAGAGGTCGCAAATTTAATCAAATGCTGTTTATCAGGCTTAAATGTTCATATACAATTACAAAATATTTCTGGAAGTTTATTATGTCGTTAAAAAAGCAACTTTTGTAAGAAAATCAGTCTGATTTAATGAGAGTTAAGATATATTTGTAAGTTATCAAAGTTGTGCTGAAATATTTAAGTGTTTTGGTGTGTATGTTCTGTGTCAAAAACAGCTACGCAGGTGACCAGATTTTTTTCACCCCTAACCGCGGCCAATGGGATTCACGCATCCAATATCAGCTTGAAATTCCCGGTGGATATTTTTATTTGGAAAATAATGCGCACACCTATTCTTTTTTAGATCGTCCGCATCATCATCCCGGTGAAGCAACCATAACCGAGTACAGAGCACATGCCTTTAAAACCACTTTTAAGAACGCCAATCCCAATCCGAAATTCATTGAAGAAAGACCTACCGCTTATTACTTTAATTATTTTTTGGGAAAAGATCAGTCGAAATGGAAAAGTCAGGTATACAGCTATAAAAAAATAACGTACAAAAATTTATACGATGGAATTGATTACGTTATTTGCGAAAACAAAGGTGACCTAAAATCAGATTATATTGTTCATGTAGGCTATCAACCAACCGCCATTCAATTGGAATATGAGGGTATAGATGATATAAAGATCAAAGATGGTAAATTAGTTATAAAAACTTCGCTTGCCGAAGTTGTAGAAAATGTTCCTGTAGCGTATCAGATCATTGATGGTAAAAAAATTCCGGTTGAGTGCGCTTATGTTTTACGCAATAACAGTGTAAGTTTTGATGTAGGTATTTACAATCCCGGATTCGATCTGGTTATTGATCCTGTTCTATATTTTTCAACTTACATTGGAGCCAGTGCCGATAATTTTGGTTGTACCGCCACTTTTGACAAGAGTAAAAATCTATATGGTGGCGCTTTGGTTTATTCTCCCGGTGTTTATCCAACAACATTGGGCGCTTACGATGTTACCTTTAACGGTGCCGCTACTTTCAGAGATATAGGGATCACGAAATTTGACTCTACA
>JAYUZA010000430.1:0-10478 GCA_043752145.1 Flavobacteriales bacterium | reverse complement strand
TAACGGAGATGTCAAAAAAATATTTCAAAATTGACCTTTGCAAAAAAGGTTTGCATTAAGTTCGTGCATGAGAAGTAAAGTTAAAAAATCCCATACATTCCTTTACATTAAATTCAGGTTTTAAGAAACAAGGGTTAATGTTTTTTTCACTCAAAGAACTCTTAATACCGGCTTTTCATAATCATTTAGTAAGACAAAAAAATGTTTGCCTAACAAAGTCTGGAGAGCTTTGTATAAATAAATTTTTGTATGAAAAAATCGATTATTGCTTTTTCTTTTTTACTGTGTTCTACGTTCGCAAAAACACAAAATGGTCCGGGACTTATAATCTCGGAAATTCTGGCTAACCCTGTAGGAACCGATTCACCTTTTGAATATGTTGAACTTGTAGCAACCAAGACCATTGATTTTAGTCTTACTCCCTATTCAGTTGTAGTTACTAATAATTCTCCAACAGTACAGGGATGGATTGCGGGCGGAACAATTACTTATGGATTTGATATTACAACCGGTATAGTTAATCAAGGCGATGTTGTTTATGTTGGTGGTTCAACCATGGTGCCAACAGGAACAAAATTGCGTATTATAAACACAGGAACAACAGCTGGTGATGGTTTTGGAACTGCAGTAACAGGTGGTGTTTTTGGAAACGGTGGGGGCAATGCCGATGCAGTTGGTGTATTTAATCTTCCAACATCCATGTTAACGAGTACAACCGTTCCCATTGACGCTTTATTTTTTGGAACAGGTCTTGGAGGCGCAGTTCTTTTAGGCGGAACAGCCGGCTATCAAATGCCATACAATGATCTTTATGCAGGGGGAAAATTACAAACTACTGGTTTCTTCGGACCCGATCCTGCATCAGGACAAGCAATAATTGCGACAGGTATATTTAATCCAACAACACAAAGTTTTACAACAGCGCGTACATTTACCATTGCACCGGCAACAGATCTTGTTACGGCAATTACGCTTTCAACCGCTACAGGAAATGTAGGTTTTGCAGTTGCAACCACCAATCAAACGGTGAACGAAAATGCTTCAAGTGTAAGTTTCAATGTTACTGTAACAAGTGCCAACAATGCGCAAGCCATTTTAATGGTGGTTCCTTCAGGTTTATCAACCGCAACCCAAGGTGTTGATTATACAATTAATAATGCTATCGTTGTGGCTCCGGCAGGAAGCACCACTACTCAAATAGTTACTATAACTATGTTAGACGATGCCTTAACCGAATCATCTGAGTACACTATCTTCTCACTTACTGCATTAACCAATGCAACAGTTACCGGAGGAAATCTTCATGCTTTGTACCTTACCGATGGCGAAAATGCCGCACCCGTGCAATCAAATGAATTGGTGTTTCAATTGTTGGGAAGTTATTCCAACGGAACTGAAGGAACTAACTCAGCCGAAATTGTTGCACACGATCCTACAACACAACGCTTATATATCGCTAACAGTATTGCCGCAAAATTAGATATTATTAATTTTTCAAATCCGGCATTGCCTGTTTTAATTTCTTCCATTCCGGTTATGCCAACATACGGAAATATAAACAGCGTTGCTGTATATAACGGCATAGTTGCAGTTGCAATAGAAAACAGTTCCAATCCGCAGGATTCGGGAAAAGTAGTGTTTTTTGATGCGGCCGGAACATTTATCAAGAGTGTTAAAGTTGGTGCAATGCCCGATATGATCACATTCAATCATGCAGGAACAAAAGTTGTTGTTGCTTGCGAAGGTGAACCAAATACAGCTTATACAAATGATCCTGACGGACGTGTTTGCTCAATTGATATTTCAGGTGGTGTAGCTTCGCTTACCCAAGCCAATGTTGCATTCATTAATTTTACCGCGTATAACGGTATGGAAGCTACGTTGCGCGCCATGGGAATTCGTATTTATGGCCCCGGTGCAACAACATCAAAAGATTTTGAACCCGAGTATGTAACAATTTCTGATGATGATCAAACTGCCTGGGTTTCCTTGCAGGAAAATAATGCGCTTGCAGTTATTGATTTAAATACAAATACCGTTACAAATTTGTTACCACTTGGATTTAAGGATTTAAGTATCCCCGGTAACGGCCTTGACGCAACTGACCAAACAAGTGGAATAAACATTGCTAATTTCCCAATGAAAGCAATGACACTTCCGGATGCTTTGGCCCACATGACTATCGGTGCTACCACTTACGTAGTAACAGCTAACGAAGGCGATACAAGAGCTTACGCAGGGTTTAACGAAGAGGTACGATTGAGTACTGTAACATTGGATCCGACTGCTTTCCCTAACGGAGCGCATTTAAAATCAAATTTGGTAGCAGGTCGTATTAGTGTTTCCAATAAAATGGGAGATCTTGATTCAGATGGAGATTTTGATGAGATATATACTAATGGAGGTCGTTCATTCTCGATCTACAACGCTACCACCGGTGCGCTTGTTTTTGACAGTGGCGATGATTTTGAACGCATCATTTCACAACATCCAATCTATTCAACATTATTTAATACAACAAATACTACAGCAGCACCTGTTGCTAAAAACCGTAGTGATGATAAAGGACCCGAATGTGAAGGTGTAACAGTTGCGCAAATAAATGGCGAGTGGTTTGCGTTCGCTTCACTTGAACGTACGGGCGGTGTAATGATCTATAATATTACCGATCCGGTAAACCCTGTTTATGTTGGATATCACAATAACAGAAGTTTTGCTACTAACGGTCCCGACCGTGGTGCCGAAGGAATGATCTACATTGACGCAGTTGATTCGCCAAACGGAAATTCCATTATGTTACTTGCCAATGAAATTTCAAGTACGCTGACTATTTACCAAATCAATACCTGCGAAGAAATGGCGGGTGTAAGCTTAGCAACTACCAATGGTACTACTTTTTGTGCGAGTGATAATTCTGATCTATATACAAGTCCAATGGCAGGTGTAACCTATCAATGGTTAAATGGCAGCGGAATTATTGCAGGAGAAACCGATACGGTTATTACAGTAAATACAGCTGATACATATTCAATTCAATATACCTCTTCCACGTATGCGTGCTTTGATACTTCTTCGATCAGCGTAAGCGTTAATCCTTTGCCAACAGTTGTAGCTAATGCCTCGGCAACTACTGTTTGTTCAAATGAAATGCTTACTCTTTTTGGAACAGGTGCAAGTACGTATACCTGGGATAACGGAGCAACCGATGCAGTTCCCTTTCTTCTGCCATCATCTATCACCTTCAACGTAACAGGGACAGACGCAAACGGTTGCTTCGGTATTTCAAGTATCAGTATTACTGTAAATACAGCGCCAACAATTTCCACAGTTGTTACCGATGCCGATGTTTGCATGGGTGGTTCAACAACACTTACAGCAAGTGGCGCAGCAACAATTTCATGGACCGGTGGAATTACCAATGCTACCGCATTTTCACCAACATTAACCAACACATACATTGCAACAGGAACCGATGGCAGTGGTTGCACCAATACCGACACCGTTATGATCACCATGAACTCATTACCTACTGTGGGAGCAACTGCAACCTTTACCGATATTTGTGAAGGAAATTCAACTACATTGAACGGAACCGGTGCAAGCACATATGCATGGAGCGATGGTGTTATTGATGGAACAAGTTTTGTTCCACCGGCAACACTTACGTATACTGTAACAGGAACCGATATTAACGGTTGTATAAATACAGGGTCAATATTAATTACCGTGTTCACTTTACCAAATCCAACCATTACAAATACTGCAGGCACTTTATCAATTCCTGTTTTTACAACCATGCAATGGTATCTTGACGGTGTTTTAATTCCGGGTGCAACTTCATCAACATATACACCAACTGCCGATGGCGTATACACAGTTATTGTAACCGATGCTGATGGTTGCTCAGGAACTTCAGTAGCGTATACACATGATACAACAGGAATGTTGGAATTGAATTCACAAAATTTTAGGGTGTATCCAAATCCTTTCAATACTATATTGAACGTATCAAATAAAACAAATGAAATAGTTGATCTTTCAATTGTAAACGCCTACGGTCAAATTGTATTTAGCAATACACAATTTACTTCAGGTCAAATAGACCTTTCAACTTTCACGAACGGAATATATCATGTAAGAATAAGCGCTTTTGCCAGCCGGTTTACAATGGTACTTGTTAAGAATTAGGAAAAACCAATAACCTGATTTCAAAAAGGGGATTCCTTAAAAAGGATCCCTTTTTTTGTGTCCATTAAAAACACTTGACATCTAACTTTAAAGGTATTTTAATCTTGCCAATTTTAACTCCTTAATATTTAAGTAACACTGAAAGGCCCTAAAACAAAGGCTTTTACGATAATTACTATTTTAATATGAAGTTATTGTTAAGGTGACGGTAACATTACAATAATATACCCGTATATTTATCCAAGTAAAGAGTAATAACATTAAAAACTGCGTTATGAAAAATTTGATCTTAACTTTTGTCGTTTGTTTCCTGAGCTGGGGAGCATTTGCAACACCGGGTGGTGCCACAACGCTTAAAAGCGTAACTGATATGGGTAAGGGCTTACAAAAAGTGACCTGGTATTATGAAAACGGTGTTGTTGCCGAAGAAGGTTTTTACCTGAATGGTAAAAAACACGGTACATGGACCAGCTTTGATGAGAACGGAAAAAAAGCCGTTGTTGCTAACTGGGCATCGGATAAGAAAGACGGAAATTTTTATATTATGCATGCAAATGGTAACGTAAAATACCATATTGTTTATAGCAATAGCAAAAAGGTTGTGGCTTCAGAGTGGGATGAAAATGGAGTTCTTGTAACCGAAAACCAATCGAAATAAGATCAGCTTACGAACTTATACCCTACTCCTTTTATTGTCTTGATAAATTTAGAGCCAATGGTTTCGCGAATGTTTTTAATGTGAACATCCACGGTTCTTGAATTTACACCGGCACCTTTATTCAACCAAATCTCTTCTTTTATTCTGTCGCGGTTAAATACCTTACCCTTATGGGCTATGAGTAATGCCAAAATTTCAAATTCTTTTCGTGGCAAACTAATTTCCTTGCCTTTATATTCCACTAAAAACGCTTCACGATTTATATGAAGCTCATTTGTTTTGCTTACACCATAATTAACATCACTGCGTCTTAACAATGCTTGTAAACGGGCTTGCGCAAGGCGTTTATTAATTGGTTTGAGTAAATAATCGTCAGCACCGGCTTCAAAACCCAGTACCTGTATATAGGAATCACTCTTTTCTGAAATTAGAACCAAGGCAACTTTACTATATTCGCGGGTGTTTCGCAGTTCCTGGCAAAAACCTATTCCATCACCGTCACTCAGATCTATTTCTGAAATGATAAGATGAGGCGTTTGTTGCAGCATGATCTGCCGGGCACGCTCAAGCGTTGAGGCATGAAATAACTTGAAACCCATAGCCTCAACCATGGTTACCATCTCGTCAACCATGGCTAAATCATTGTCAATATATAATACCGTCTTCACCTTAAGTTTTTTGTTAAATTAGTAACCGCCAATAAAGTTTACCTTAATTGATGTTTAACATACTGTTAATTAAACCCAACAATTATTTTAACATACGACCATGATCAAGTATAATCCTAAAATATGGCTTACACATATTTTTAAATTTTACAAAAGCGATACCCTTAAAATATTATTACCCGAAATTGCCTTAATGGGTGCTTATACAGGTGCCATATGCTATATCGAACTTAATTGTTCTTCCAATCTCTCGTATTTCAAAAATGCCATCAGCATGCATACCATGGTTGGTTTTGTGTTGAGCTTACTTTTGGTTTTCAGAACTAATACGGCATATGACCGATGGTGGGAAGGACGAAAACTATGGGGGCAATTGGTAAACACATCAAGAAATGCAGCTATTAAGTGCCAAAGCTCCATAAAAGATGACAAGACGCGTGAAGAACTTAGAAAATACATCGCATCGTTCCCGGTAATATTAAAAGATCATTTATTAAACAAAACGAGTGACGAACATGTAAATGCTATCATGGAAAAAAATGATTCACGTATTCACAATCCTTCTTTCATCGTCAATAAAATTTATACCATATTAAACGAACAGCTTAAAACGAACCAAATAACGCCCGAACAATATTTAGTGCTCGACAAAGAATTTTGTCAATTACTGGAAATAACAGGCGCTTGCGAAAGAATAAAAAATACCCCGATCCCTTTTTCGTACAGCATCTTCATTAAAAAATTCATTTTTATTTATTGTTTTACCTTGCCTATTGGATTGGTTCCCGATTTTTATTACTGGTCGGTGCCTTTCAGCATGTTTATTTTTTATGTTTTGGTTTCCATTGAAATATTGGCCGAAGAAGTGGAAGATCCTTTTGGTGATGATGAAAATGATTTGCCAATGGAAGAGTTTACGCAACGTATTAAGATCAATGTAAACGAAATAATGCATAAAAAGTGAAATCCGCTCATTTACCGATGTGTCCAATTACCTGTGAACATGCTGAATGACAGTTATTTCATTCTTAACGCAAACTTAACATTTAAATAAGTAAATTTGATTGTTATTTATTCATATTTCGAATCGAATTATATTAATAATTGGAATTAATTCTTCTCATATTAGGTTCACTTGGCTTGTTCATGTACGGCATGAAAACGCTGAGCTCCGGATTGCAAAAAGCAGCCGGTGAAAATTTACGCGGGCTTATCAATAAGATCGCATACAATGATTTTAGCGGTGTATTGACCGGAACAGTACTTACACTTTTAGTTCAATCGTCTACAGCAACCAGTGTTTTATTCGTGGGTTTAGCTAATGCAGGTTTAATTAATTTACGCCAATCCATTACACTTATTATGGGTGCCAATATTGGTACCACCGTTAAAGCGCTTGCATTGGCTTACTCGGGAGTGAACATAAATTTACAATCGCTGGCATTAATTTTAGCGGCATTTGCACTACCTATACTTTTTTCGCAGCGAACCAACTTGCGTTCCATTGCCGATATTTTAATTGGGCTGGCAATTATGTTCTTGTCGATAGGTGTAATCAAAAATTCGATAGAACATTTAGACCAGAATGAAGCACTAACCAATTTACTGTCCTGGGCCTCGAGTTTAGGATTTGGCGGGAACCTTATTGCTCTACTAACGGGTTTAGTACTTACGATGATTGTACAGTCCTCGAGTGCTGTTATGACGCTTACCCTATTATTAAGTGCGAAAGGAATTTTATCGTTTGAAATGGCCGCGGCCATGATCATTGGTGAGAATATAGGAACAACCGTTACGGCAAATTTAGCTGCCATAGTTGCCAACAAAAACGGTAAGCGAGTCGCTTTGTGGCATACACTTTTCAATTTATTCGGATCGGTTTGGTTCCTACTCTTATTTTATCCCGTTTTAAATTGTCTTGACTCCTTTACACAAACGGTAACAAGTCATGGAAGCCCCTTTGTTGACAATGAAGCACGAACCTACGCACTTGCTTTCTTGCATGTTGGATTTGATTTAACAAATGTGATCTTACTCATATGGTTCACCCCACAAATTGAAAAGCTATTGAATTTCATCATTCGTGACAAAAGCTCTGAAAAAAAATCCGATTCATTCACCCTACAGTATATTCAGTCGGGAATTATTAAGTCACCCGAACTGGATATGCTCGAGGTAAAAAAATCAATTGAACATTTTGGAAAGGTAAATCAACAAATGTTCAAAACATCAGAATTATTACTCACCCGAAATGACGACAAAGAATTTCACGATAATTTACAAAAAATTCAGGACCAGGAAAATTTTACTGATAAACTCGATCATGATATTTCCGAATTTCTCAATAAAATTACCGAGAATGATATAAGTAAAATAACATCGCTAAATGTGCGCTCCTATTTAACGCTTTCAAATGAAATGGAGCATATGGCGGACTCCATTTACCAGATCTCAAAAATATACGAACGAAAATTGATGAAACGCATTTGGTTTAATGCCGATCAACGCCAAGGTATAAAACAATTCATGGATAAAATCGATCTGCTTTTGACTGACATGAATGATCTTTTGCAAAAGGGAAAATTCGAAAGTCGTAGTGCTTATGAAGACAGGATGGCAAATTTATTTTTCATGTATGATGAATTAAAAGAAAAACAATTGGAAAGTGTTGAAAATCCTGATTTCAACATCAAGAGCGGAACCGTGTTTATTGATCTGATAACACTGTACAAACGCATTGGCGAACAAATTGGTGGTGTGTGTGAGAATTACAGACATTAGTCACCGGGTTTTACTCGATTCGCTGCCGAAACAAATAATTATTACCCCTTTCATTTGTTTGCCTTGTAAGGTAATAGGCAAAACCTCCATAAAGCTTTATATTTTCCGGAAAAATATGTTTGATTAGTTTGTGCTTGTGGCCTATTAAACCGGTATACACATTTATATTGGCAAATGAATAAATTCCGTCTTGCTCGTACACGACAAATATTTTATTGGTCTGACCATCCATCAGCAACATTTTTTTCCAATCATTCTCCTTTCTGTAGTGAATAAAACTATTATTGAATGAATTTCCATTCTCATCATAAACAAATACCGAATCGTTTACGTGATCAAAAATAACGAGCGAATCATTTATCGAAAACAGCGGGTTGTAAATTTCTTTGTCCAAAATTTGCTCGTAAAACATCAAATTTTCTTCAACGTCCCTTGCAAATTTTTGCTCACTTACCGAATTTTCACCCATTGTATGTCGGGCTACCATCATTGCCGATGTATTCTCCAAATAAAAATCCTGAACGACAGCTTCGGCCTCAACATCATTGCAGGAATGAATTAAAGTTGATACCTTGCTCATCTTGTTGATTGAAAAATAAATCACAGCTTGCTTAAAACGACTCAACGCCTTAAATACAAGTGCATCATTGGTTGAGGCCACGCAAGGTTCCAGAAGCCTTTTTATCTGATCAATCGCGATAGCTTTATATAATTGAATTTCTCCATTCAAAATAATTATTTGAGAAGCGCTATCGTTTGAAATAACATGCGTTTGGTTAAAACAATCCTTAAAAAATCGAATTGGTTTCGTGCTCAACAAAAACTCGTGAAGAGTTTGATCATCCTTATCAACCAATTTTAACTTATACTTTTTGTTCTCATTCAGCATCAATAAAACATTGTCGGAAAAAAATTCGAAATCAAGTACATTAACATTTGTTGGTGTATGAAATTGCTCAACAGGGCTATAATTAACATCTACAGTATTTAACTCGTTAACCGATGACAGTAATTTAAAAACGCGAACAACCGTATCACTAATCCTAAAATCCGCATTAAATAATTTGACTTTAGTTAACAATGTCTTGTACCCAACTCCGGTAAATTGCAGCGAAAAATTAAGATCATTAACGGAATAATAGAACACACCATTTTGATTTGCAATTATTGTCCTACCTAAATCAGGATTTTTAACCGCTATGTTTGGCACAGATTTTTGACTCTCATCAACAACAATTCCTTTAAGTATCCTTTTGTTTTGTGCATTTACTGCAAAACAACCAAAAGAAATTATACATGCAAATGATATTTTGCCCATTGATACCATATTGTAAGGAAGTCATTTTTTGGGATATTTTAAAACCGTTTAATAGAAATAAACGACCTTAAATTTATAATTCAGTGTGCGCATTGAAACCTACAATTGCATAAATCGATTTAGGATGTTTTCGCCAACACCCCCACTCTTTTCGGGATGAAACTGGGTTGCGTAAAAATTATCTTTGTTTAATGCAGCAGCAAATTCAATTCCGTACGTACAATTGGCAATGGAAAATTTGGTTGGCGGCACATAATAACTGTGCACAAAATAAACAAAGGCGTTTTCCATATCATTTTCCTGAAATAGATCAGATCGCAAATTCGTAATATTATTCCAACCCACATGCGGGATTTTCAAATCGGGTAATTCAAATTTCAATACATCCATGTCAAATACACCAATACATTTCGTGTTGCCCTCTTCAGAATGTTTACATAACAACTGCATGCCCAAGCAAATGCCCAACAACGGTTTTTTACAGTTTAAAATATATTTGTCCAGCTCTTTCTCCCGTAGTTTTTCCATGGCCGGCTTTGCGTGACCTACACCAGGGAAAATCAGTTTATCACATTTATCAAGTAAAGAAGCATCGGAAATTAATTCTGCCCAATAACCCAAGCGTTCAATGGCGAATTTCACCGATCGAACATTTCCTGCTCCGTAGTCTATGATTCCTATTTTCACTTCACAAAATTATTTAACCACATAGAAACATAGGATTTACTCTTTTGGCAATATTCGAAAATACTCATTGACATAAGTTTTTTGACCTTCATTAAAAATATTGAAGCAATTAAAATTAATCAAAACACCCTTAGGGGATTTCAATAGTTTCATATAGGTTAGAAGCTGCGCTTCAAAT
>JAYUZA010000429.1:0-4235 GCA_043752145.1 Flavobacteriales bacterium | reverse complement strand
GAAAGATGTATAATTGAATCCGTTTCTTCGTTAAAGTTGTACTTTAAATACTCTTTACTGAGCTTTATCATTAGGCTCTCTGTTGGCAAATATTTCTTATGCTCTTTTTCCGGTTGAGTTGAGTTGCACGAATACATCAAAAGAACAATCGGAAAAATAAAACTTCGTAACTTTGTATATTTGTTGGTGAATCTCATCTAGCGATTGTAGGTATTTTAGTTAGCCTGTCTTATTTAAACGCTCTTAATAAATCAGCGGTCGCTTCAAAATTTATCCCCCAATACTGATCATATTCCTGTTCTGCTGATTTAATTCCGGATTCGAAAGATCCTCGAACGTCTCCATCCCCGCACGCACCGCTTTTTTATGCCATACACTTTCCCGAATTAAACTTGAAATATCTTTTCCTTCTCTATAGGCAGTCAAAAGATCAGTTTCGCTATTCGAGAACAGACAATTTTTTATTTTTCCATCGGCTGTTAAACGCAAACGGTTACAGGTATCGCAAAACGGATTCGTAACCGATGAAATAACCGCAAAAGTACCTTTGTATCCCTTAATTTGAAATGCTTTGGCTGTATCGTTTTTATCATCTTGCAACTTGCTTACATTATCGCCATAAACGGCTTTAACTTTATCCATGACCTCTTTAAACGAAAGCCCCTTACTCCAATCCCATTTATTACCGTTGAACGGCATAAACTCTATAAAACGGAAATGAATATTTTTATCTTTTGTGAATTCAATAAAATCAACGATCTCATCATCATTCGTACCCTTCATCACAACGGCATTCAATTTCAAATGAAAATTCTCTTTCAAAAGCAGATCGATGTTGGTTTTTATGGTATCAAAATCATTTCTGCGGGTGATTGCATTGAACTTTTCAGCTTTTAATGAATCAAGGCTGATATTTATCGATTTTAATCCTGTTTTCTTAAATGTGTCAATGAATTTATCGACCAAAACTCCATTGGTAGAAATTGCCAGGCTTACCTTTAGTTTTGAAAGACCTTCTATAATTTCTTTGGCATCATTTCTAACAAGCGGCTCACCACCTGTAAGGCGAATTTTTTTCACTCCAAGATCTACAAATATTTTTGCAAGACCCAGAACTTCTTCGGTCTTCATGAAATGCGATTTTGGCCGAAGCACAATACCTTCCTCAGGCATGCAATAAACGCAGCGCAAATTACAGCGCTCGGTCAATGAAATACGCAAATAATCGTGTACCCTTCCAAACGCATCTATAAGAGGCGTATTCTCTTTCACATTCATTAATTTTAAACCTCCACTTTGGCAAGTTTGTGCTTACCCTTGGTTTTACGAATATTTACTGCCACAATTTTATATTCAGGGCATAAAGCTTCGGTATCATGTTCATCACTGGTAATAATATTCAACATCACTTCCGGGAAATGGAAAGTTGTACTTAAAATTCCGGGTTTCACTTCATCAGTTATAAATGCTTTAATATCCACTTTTCCTCGCAGCGATTCCACACAAACCATGTCTCCATTGTTGATCATTGTTTTCTTCGCGTCATCAGGATTTATCATCAAAACATCTTCCGTTAGAATATCAACATTACCTGTACGCCTTGTCATGGTACCACAATTGTAATGTTCTAATTTGCGATTGGTTGTAAGAATATACGGGTATTCTTTTCCGTTTTTCTTTAATTCCCCCGATTGTACCCAATCAAAATAGTGGAATTTACCTTTTCCGCGCTGGAATGTTTCCAAATGCAAAATTTCGGTATCAGATCCATCCTTTTTCACCGGCCATTGTTTTCCTGCGGTCCCCAGATTTTCCCAGGTAACGCCTGCAAAAAACGGAACGATCTGTGAAATTTCCTGTAACATCGTGTCCGGTTTATACTCCGGTTGCGCATAACCCATTCTATTCATAATATCAACAAGAATTTGTCCATCACTCTTGGTTCCTTCCAAAGGCTCAACAACTTTTTGCACCTTTTGAATTCTTCGCTCAGCATTCGTATATGTTCCACTCTTCTCCAAGAACGTTGCACCCGGTAAAATTACGTGTGCATACTTGGCGGTTTCGGTAAAAAATATTTCCTGCACAACCAAAAGATCTAAATGCTCCATAGCAGCTATTACTTTGTTCGTGTTCGGATCGGTTTGTACAACATCCTCACCCATCAACCAAAGTGCTTTTAGTTTTCCATCAAGAGATGCGTCAAACATTTCAGGGATTTTCAAACCTTTTCCTAATGGAATTGGCGCTTTATAAAAATCTTCGTAAACTTTATTCCATGTAGCATCATATGAATCCATGTAACCTGCACCCTGGTGCGGCTGACAACCCATATCGGCAGCGCCCTGTACGTTATTTTGTCCGCGTAAAGGATTTACACCAACGCCTCTGCGTCCAATGTTCCCTGTTATCATTGCCAGATCGGAGATCAACATTACCGTGAATGAACCTTGTGTATGCTCGGTCACACCTAAACCGTGGAATGACATAGCATTTGGCGCGTTTGCATATGCAAGAGCAGCTTCCCTTACTTGATTTCTATCGACACGGGTAACTTTCTCCATCTCATCCAGATCCAATTTCAAAATTTGCGCTTTGAAATCTTCATACCCTTCGGTACGGTTATCAATAAATTCTTTTGCTTCTTTTCCTTCAGTAATGATGTAATACAGCATCATGTTCAACAAAGCAACATTGCTTCCCGGCTGTAATTGCAAATGATGTGTTGCATACTTGGCCATCTCGGTTCTTCGCGGATCAATTACAATAGTAGTTTTACCTTTCATGGCAAACTGTTTTAATTTTGCGCCTGTAACGGGATGTCCATCGGTTGGATTTGCTCCAATGATCATGATACAATCGGTAAACTTGATGTCTTCAACCGAATTGGTTGCAGCACCTGTTCCAAAGGCACGTTGCATTCCCAAAGCTGTTGGTGAGTGACAAACACGAGCGCAACAGTCAATATTATTTGTACCGATAACGGCACGAATAAACTTCTGCATCAAATAATTTTCTTCATTCGTACAACGGGCCGAAGAAATTCCTGCAATAGAATCGGGACCGTACGTATCTTTTATCGTAGTTAATTTATTGGCTATATAATCATACGCTTCATCCCATGTTGCAGGTTCCAGTTTTCCATTCTTGCGTATAAGCGGAGTTTTAATCCTGTCAGGGTGATTGTAGAATGAAAAGGCGAAACGGCCTTTCAAACATGTGTGACCCTGATTCACTTCGGCATCATACGGTGCCTGAATTGATTTTACTTTTTTATTTACAACGGTTACATCTAAATTACATCCAACACCGCAATACGTACAAACTGTTCGTGTTTTTGTATCGGCCACAACAGACTTCGATTCGAATACGTCAGAGATGGCTGAAGTGGGACATGCTTGCGCACATGCACCACAACTTACGCAATCGGAATTAAAAAATGATTGATTATCGCTTTTGATAATATGACTGTCGAAACCACGACCGGCCATACTCAATACCAATTCTCCTTGTACTTCATCACAGGCGCGAACACAACGGTAACAGTTAATACATTTTGAAAAATCAGATGTCATGTATGGATGACTTAAATCCTTTTTCCTGTCCAAGTGATTTTTACCTTCAGGATAACGCACATCGCGTACACCAACTTTAGCAGCTACGGTTTGTAGTTCGCAATTGTTGTTTACTTCACAGGTCAAACAATCAAGGGGATGATCGGTCAATACCAATTCAATAATATTCTTTCGTAGACGCTTTATCTTATCGTTGCTGGTATAGATATACGAATTAGCGATAACAGGCGTATGACACGATGCCTGCGCTTTAGCAGGACCATCTTTTACAAGCGCTACATCAACGCTACACACACGACACGATCCAAACGGATCAAGATTGGGTGCATCGCAAAGTGTTGGCACCAATTCTTTTCCCAAATGTCGTCTTACAAAACTCAGGATCGTTTCTCCTTTGTTTATTGGATACGACTTCTCATCGATATAGGCAATTAATTCCATAATTTTTATTTTTTAAAATAAACCGATAATTCTTGTTCAAAATATTTCATTGCATTCTTTATTGGCAAAGGTAAACCTCCACCAAGGGCACATAAAGAACCTATCTCTAATGTTTCCAACAGGTCGTTCATCAAATTAATATCAATTTTATAATCACTGCTCTGTGCTTTCTCCATCATTTCGGCACCACGGGTGGAACCCAAACGACACGGAAAACAT
>JAYUZA010000428.1:0-4237 GCA_043752145.1 Flavobacteriales bacterium | reverse complement strand
TACAAACCACCTCAAAATTTGGTCACGTGGCGATTGTAATGCCTGGTAAACAGGAAAAAGCCATGAATTGGGGAAATTTAAATTGTCCCGAGGTTGCTTCGTTCTTTATGATCCAGGATTATGAATCATTTGTAGATAAATCAATAGCGTTTGCGTGGAGTAGCCCGGAAGGGATTGAGATATTTGCGAGGGAATAAAATTTGCAATGATTTCAAATAATGAAATGAGGGTTGGATACTAAGGAATTAAAAATCAATGAATATTAAGTAAATATGCGTTCGATCTTCATCTTTTTATTTATAATGATCTCAAGTCTACTGAATGCCTTTCCAAGGTATACGCTGCAGCAATTTGCACTCATCGGTAAGGTAAAATCGGTAATGGATATTGTTTATAAGGCAAGCGAGATAGATGGAGTCATGACTAAGGGTATTATTTGGGAAGAGCAGGTAGAAAATTTGGAACTGTTTATTAGAGGAAGTCATGTATACAGTTTTTCGGAGGATGGATTTCTTAAGCAAGACAGAATTTTATATCGTGAAAAGAGCACGTTTGTAATATATACGTACAATTCCAATAAGCAGTTGCTCGAAATTGAAGATAAAACCGGAGTAGATTGGTACTTTGATTATAGTAATCCAACTAAAATAAAGTCCTCGAGTAGTCAAGACCAGTCTCATGATTGTAAAATGTATGAGTTTGATTCTTCTGGAAGATGCATAAAAACAATTACTTTTTTGGGAAAGGGCTTTGAGAAACCCCATAAAGAAATGTGTTATGTTTACGATGTTAATAATAGGCTAGTGAGTTGTTATGAGGTTTTTGTGGCTGATAATGTTTTTGCAGGAGGATACACATTTGATTATGATAAAAAAGGCAACTTAATTCAGTTGACTTATGCAAAAATAAAAGGTGAAACAAAATGGACCAGAACATTTTCATATGAATTGGATGCAACTGGAAACTGGACAAAACGAATTATTAAAGAGAATGGAATTATAAAGCATATTGAGGAACGAACCATTGAGTATTATGAGTAGAATTTCAAACACACCCTATAACACGATTGTTAATCACACCCACATCCCCGAATAACGATTAACCAATAACTTTTTATATGACACAGGCCCAAACTTTAGTAGAATCCATCAAATACACCCGTAACATGACGCTAGGGTATTGGAAACTTTTGAAAGAAAAAGATATTTACAAGGAATTTGAAATTAACGGTACAAAACTCAACTCTGCTTATTGGATCATGGGTCATTTGGCAGTGACACAAAATTATATGTTATTGCGTTCGACCGGTGCCGAACATGTGAAAATTACCTGGGCCCGAGCGTTTGGCTTAGGAGGAAGTATGCCCGAGGAAAAAGATCGTCCGTCAGTAGAAGAAATTTTTGCCATTATAAAAGAAGTGGATGAGCGTTCGTTTGCGCACGCGGCATCGCTTACCGATGAACAATTGTTATTGCCCAATACAGGGAGCATGAAATTTGGCGATGGTTCATACAAAGCAATGCTTCTTCACACGGCCTGGCATGAGGGAAATCATTGTGGGCACCTTGGGTGGCTTTGTAAGTTGCATGGGATAAAGACGATTTAAAAAATCAAAGTTTAAAGTGTAAGGTTTAAAGTAGTTGAGTCTCAAGTCTGATTTACCTTAAACTTTGTACCTTAAACCTTGAATTATTTTTATGCTAAAAGTTATTCCAATCATAATTCCCGGCTCCAAGGATCTTCCAATAGGAATAGATATTTCTTATACGGAAAATCACCAACCAAAACCAATCGTATTTTTCATCCACGGCTTCAAAGGCTTCAAAGACTGGGGGCATTTCAATTTACTGGCCAAGTATTTTGCGGAGAATAATTTTGTATTCGTAAAATTCAATTTTTCGCATAACGGTACTACGCCTGAAAAACCCTTGGAGTTCGGAAACCTTGAAGCCTTTGGCAACAATAATTTTATTTTCGAGCTTAACGATATGCAAACCGTCATGGATCATATTTTGTCAATGGCAGATCTCATAAGCGAAATTGATCCCGATAAAATTTTCATGATCGGTCATAGTCGCGGTGGTGGAATGGCGGTTGTAAAAGCGTCAGAAGATACACGCATTAAAAAACTCGTTACCTGGGCTGCCGTAAGTGATATTGTGAATAGAAATCACCCAAAAACAATCGATACCTGGAAGAACGAAGGAGTAGTGTATACCAAAAATGCGCGCACGAATCAAAACATGCCTTTATACGCGCAATTGTATGAGTCAACGCAAGCCAATAAGCAACGCCTTGATATAGGTAAGGCGGCACAGCGATTACGCATTCCTTTTTTAATAGTTCATGGTACCAACGATGAAGCCGTTAGAATTGATGATGCCAATCATTTGCACAACCGTTGCAAGCTTTCTGAATTATTTGTGTTGGAAGGAGCCAATCATACCTTTGGTGTTTCACATCCTTGGGAAAAAAATTCTTTTCCTACTGATGCCCAAAAGGTAATTGAAAGAACGATTGATTTTTTAGCAATGGAACGCTGATGTATAAACGCTGATCTGTATGGTTGAGTATGATAATCCTCGTCTCATTCCACACCCACACCACATCATTCCCGCATAGGCGTGGAAATGTAATTCAGCGACACCTTTGAAAATAAAGTGACGGAGCTAATCTCCCCACACCCCTAATTACTAATTACCTTTCTTCAACGGTGTCAACAAATACTCCAATCCGTTCAACCGTATCTCATACATCGTTTCCAATTGCATGCCAAGTTTACCTTTGGGAAATCCTTTTTGTTTGAACCAAACCAAATACGCTTCAGGTAAATTGCAAACCAATTGATCTTTGTATTTACCAAAGGGCATTTTTGTTTGCACCAGACTCATCAAAAATTCGGGATCAAGCATTTCCATGTTTTGAAAAGTACAGCTTTTTTGAATGCAGCATAGCATAAAAAAAGGGTAGAAGATTTCTCAACTACCCTTTTGTATTTTAAAATTATTTTCTAGCGAATGATCACTTTCTTAATTACTTCATCGTTTCCGGTTGAAATTAATAAGTTATAACTACCCGTTTGAAGATCTTTAATTGTGATAACCTTGGTTAAACGTGCACCTGTTCCCGGAATAGTTTCGGTATACACCATTTGTCCAAGAGCGTTCGATAATTTTAGTATGAACGTTTCGTTGCGTTGTGTATTGAACTCAATGGTGAATATTCCATCATTCGGATTAGGGAAGATGTTGATACCAAACGGATCGTTGATGTCAATTATACTTACTGTTGTTACAGCTTGTATTGACGAACTTGCCGATGAACATCCTGCAGTAGTTACAACAACGGTATAGTTACCGTTAGTAGTTGCAGTATACGTTTGGCTTGTAGCACCCGGAATAATTGTACCGTTTAAGTACCATTGGTTTCCTGTAGCCGAACTTGATGTTAAAGTAACTCCATCAGCACTTGCACTAATTGTAGGTGTTGAAGGAAGCGGATTAACAGTCATGTTAATTGTATTACTGTTAGCTGTTGCAGTTGATGCACACGCATCGGTAGATGTCATTGTACATGTAACTGCATCGCCTGTTACAAGTGAACTTGTATTAAAGGTTGAGCCGGTTCCTGAAGGCGTACCATTCACAAACCATTGGTAAGTTGGCACACCGCCTGTAGTAGGTGTTGCGGTAAATGTTACCGATGAACCTATACAGCTTGGATTAGATCCTGTTGTTACAGCAATTGTAACGGTTGGAGCAACCAAAGCAGTAACAATTAAGTTTACATCGTTAAAGTTTGTACAGGTACCATTGGTAGCTGTCCAACGCAATACATATGTTCCCGCTGCACTTAAACCTGTAACGGTTGAAGTAGGCGATGAAGGTGTTGTAATGGTTGGCACAGCCGGACCACTCACATTTGACCACATTCCCGAACCAACAGTAATTGTATTACCTGCAAGGGTTCTTGTACTTAAACATGAACTTTGATCAGGACCTGCGTTAGCGGTAGTAGGGTTAGCTGTAAATGTAATGGTAATGTTGTCGGTTGAAGCTGTACATGGTGCGTTTGAAATGGTCCATGTATATGTATATGTTCCAACAACACTAGCTGTTGCTAAGGTTAGTGGCGATGTAGCAAGACCAAAGGTAGTAACACCCGGACCACTTGTTTGTGACCATAATCCTGCACCTGTAGTTGCTGTATTTCCTATCATGTTCGTGCTTAATCCGCA
>JAYUZA010000427.1:0-4255 GCA_043752145.1 Flavobacteriales bacterium | reverse complement strand
CCGAAGATATTTACCGCAGTCATAAAATGGAACATCATTTATCTCCCATTTTAAATTCCATAGGCAGTTCTCATTTTTATGCAGGCAATACCAATAAGGGGTTTCAATTTGTGAAAGAAGCAATTGAGATCAACACACGAATACAAGATACGAGTGGGCTTTGTGCCGATCTTTATACTTTAGCCATATTTTATATTAAACAAAAAAATTACAATGAGGCCGAGAAGAATATAAGCCGTGCAATTTCATTACTTAAGCCTATCATGAATTTTTCGCTGTACATCGACACATACAAAGAAGCTGCGATAATTGCGAACGCTTTAGGAAAACATAAGGAAGCATTCACCTATTTAGCACATCATAACCGTTACCGGGATTCATTGCGCACCGAAAGTGATCAGCGACAACAAGAGGAACTTTCGGAGATCTACCAAAGCGAGAAAAAAGAACAGGAGCTCAAACTTGCCAAAACCGAAAATGAAAAAAAGAGCCTCGCGCTTGATAAGTCGGAAGAGGCGGGGAAAAGAAAATCTTTGCAATTATACGTAGCGCTTATTAGCGGGATTTTATTGTTGATATTGGTAGGATTTACCGTTCGCTCGAACATTATTCGAAAGCGTACCAACAAAATGCTGGCCGAAAAAAACAAGATCATTTATGATCAAAACACCGAAGTGATGCACCAAAAATTACTGGTCGAAGAAAAAAACAAAGAGATAACCGATTCTATTAACTATGCGCGCAGAATACAATTGGGAATTCTGCCTTCATCGGACGAGATCATACAATCATTCCCCAACCATTTTGTCTTGTATCATCCGAAAGATATTGTGAGCGGTGATTTTTACTGGTGTAAGAAATTAGAGAACGGTAATCTTATTGCAGCGGTAGATTGTACCGGCCATGGGGTCCCGGGTGGTTTTATGAGCATGTTAGGCAATACATTATTGAATCAATCCATTAAGGAAACAGAACTTACCACTCCTGCTCGCGCACTGGATTATGTGAACAGGGAATTGCCGCATAATTTAAAATCGCACGACAAGCAAACCAACATTCGTGACGGAATGGATATAGCCTTGTGCCGCATTGACGAAAAGAATAAAAAATTAATGTATTCAGGAGCGAATAATCCGGTATGGATCGTGCGTAAAAAAGAATGCATCGAATTAAAACCCGATAAACAACCCATCACAGCAAGTACTGACGGAGAAAAACTTCCTTTCACCCATAATACATTCGATCTGCAAACAAATGACATGATCTATCTTTTTACAGATGGGTATGCCGATCAGTTCGGAGGCCCGAAGGGAAAAAAATTCAAGTACAGCAATCTTCAAAAATTTTTGTGTGCCTTAAGCAATCTCTCCCTGGAACTTCAACACAAACAGCTCGAAGAAGAATTTTTTACCTGGCGTGGTGATCTTGAACAATTGGATGATGTACTCATTATAGGAATAAGAATAACCTAATATATAAAAATGCCTTTAACACCTTTACTGTGCATTGTTTCAATACAATTTACCGCGTTTCACCAAATACTGAAGCAATACCGGATTATACCCTTCGTCAACATCGGTTTCAATAAGATCTATTCGGTACTGACCGCATTTTTCGTGCAACGTAGCACTTAATTTTTTAACCGATTCAAGATAGTGTTCCTTCACTTGGCTGGGCAGTAATTTCAACTCCTCACCCGTTTCAAGATCGGTAAAAATATACGGGTCGTTCTTCAGATCAAAATTAATTTCCGATTTCCTGTGATTCACTTTAAAAATAATGACCTCATGTTTATTATGCTTTAAATGCTGAAGCGCACCAATAATATCTTCTAAACTCTTTTGCGTCTCAAAAAAATCGGTGAACAAAACCACCAGCGAACGCTTATGTACATTCTCGGCAACTTCATGCAGTACCTGTGTAATATTTGTTGACGGTGTATGCTTTGGCGCTCCTTCGGCTGAAGCTTTTTCCAAAGCGTTATACAACATCTTGATATGCGTATAACTCGATTTTTCCTGCGTATGTAATTTCACCACATCGGCAAACAAACTTACACCAACAGCATCGCGCTGTCTTCGCAATAATTCAATTAAAGCAGCTGCTGCATTGATGGAAAAATCAAACTTATTTAATTGGTCTTTTGTTGTTTTTTCGGGATAAAACATCGAACTGGAGCAATCAACAACAATTCTACAACGCAAATTCGTTTCTTCTTCATAGCGCTTTACAAATAATTTATCGCTTCGTGCAAATAATTTCCAATCGATATGACGTGTGCTTTCACCGGTATTGTATAGGCGATGTTCGGCAAATTCGACCGAGAAACCATGAAACGGACTTTTATGCAACCCAGTAATAAATCCCTCAACGACCTGTTTGGCCAGGAATTCCAGGTGACTTAGTTCTTTTATTTTATCGTGTTGTATGGGTGACATCCATTGTAAATATAAGAAATTCTGAGACATCGGACATCAGACTTTAGACATCCGAATATTATAGATCGTTAAAAGATCATAACTAATCATATTGATCTGCGTTATCAGCGTTCCCCTTTCTAAAAATCATATGTCAAAAAAAATCCCTCCAAAATGGAAGGACTTTATGTTTTTTAAGTGAGATCCAATTAAGAATCTTTTGCTTACATCAATTTATTCAACTTTTCCGTCAGTGCCGATTTAGGCACGGCTCCAACCGATTTATCCACTATCTCACCATTTTTAAGGAACAAAATAGTAGGGATATTACGTACGCCAAACTGCGCTGCTAAATTCGGGTTGTTATCAACGTTTACTTTTCCGATCAATGCTTTACCATCGTATTCTTTGGCCAGTTCTTCAACTACCGGTCCAACCATGCGACATGGTCCGCACCACTCGGCCCAAAAGTCAACCATTACGGGTTTGTCTGATTTCATTGCTAATTCAGCAAAATTGCTGTCTGTAAATTCTAGTGCCATTTTGATAATATTTTAGTTAAAATTAAATTTTGTTTTTAGGCAACAGGCATAAGCCATAAGCCAATGGTATTTATTTAGACAATTATTGTTCCTTTTGCCTTTTGGCTCTTGGCTTTTGCCTTCCTTGACAAAATTACGACATATTGACACCTTGATAACCGTGCTGTATACTAAAGTTTTTAACTATTATTGTATCGCTAAATTGTAATAAAACCTATGAAGATTTTAATGGTTTGTTTGGGAAATATTTGCAGGTCGCCAATGGCTGAAGGGATTATGCGCAAAAAGCTTGAGAATCATGGTTTAAACCACGCTGTTGACTCAACAGGAACGGCCAATTATCACGCAGGTGAGCACCCCGACCCACGTGCAATTGAAAAAGCAAAGAAATATGGCCTTGACATAAGCGCCCTAGTTGGAAGGCAATTCACTGCTGTGGATTTTGACAATTTTGACGTGATATATGCCATGGACAGCAGTAATATAACCAACATTTTACGAGCCGCCCGCAGTGCCAATGATAAAAAGAAAGTGAAACTCATTCTCAACGAAATTTATCCCGGAAGCGGCATGAGTGTTCCCGACCCCTATTATGGTGGTGATTTGGATTTTGAAAACATGTATACCTTACTGGATGCTGCCTGCGAAAAAATTTGTCAGGATCTTAAAGATCAAAATCAGTTTAAACAAAATGGATAGAAAAACAATTTTCCTCATTATTGTTGCATCGCTGGGCTACTTTGTAGATATATATGACCTGGTATTATTTAATGTTGTGAAAGCCGATAGCTTGAAACAAATTCTTCCCCATGCTACAGAAGAAGAGATTAAAAATACCGGCTTTTTCCTTTTTAACATGCAAATGACAGGAATGCTTATAGGCGGGTTGTTGTGGGGCATTTTAGGAGATAAAAAAGGAAGATTAACCGTGCTGTTTGGTTCAATACTGTTGTACTCGGCAGCTAATGTTGCAAACGCTTTTAAATTCAACATTCCGTTATACGCTTTTGTACGCATTATTGCAGGCATCGGTCTTGCCGGTGAATTGGGTGCAGGCATTACCATGGTAAGTGAAACCATGAGCAAAGAAAAACGCGGTTATGGAACAATGATCATTGTAACGTTCGGGGCATTGGGTGCTGTTGTTGCCGCTTTGGTTGGACAAAACGGAAAAGAAATGGCTGCATGGTTTTCGAATTTAATTAATGTTGAATTGGCTTCTTGGCAGGTAGCGTATATTTTGGGCGGAACCATGGGACTATTATTGCTCTTGCTTCGCGTTGGAACAATTGAATC
>JAYUZA010000426.1:0-4257 GCA_043752145.1 Flavobacteriales bacterium | reverse complement strand
GTTGTTCCACCCGTACCTACCGGTGAACCGTTCACATACCATTGGTATGTTGGAGCAGTACCACCGTTTGTTGGTGTAGCAGTAAAGGTTACACTTGTTCCTGCGCAAATTAAATTATCGGCATCGCTGCCAACAATTGCACAACTTGCAATAGGGCCCGGTGTTGAAAGTTGGAATGAGTAAATACGTGTGCGTGCTGCGCTTGAACCTGTAGCTGCGCCCATGTATTCACCTGTATGCCAAAAAGTATATCCGTCAGGATCCAATGTTGTTTGTGCGTAATCACCGCAACGGTTAACACCGCCTGTTTGCGAACCGGTACCTGCAATAGCTAATTGCTCTGAAAATCCAAATGTACCCAGCGGATCAGTTGAAAGTCGGCCTGTATAATATAAGCTCATAAAATCACCGGTAGTTCCTGAAGCGCGTGCATAACATACAGCAATGCTGCCATAGTCATCCATTGCAATACTTGGCATCCATCTGTATTTTGTATCGGGTACGTAGGTTCCCTGCTGATATAGCGACCAAACACCTGCATTTTGACGTAGTTCGCACCACATGAAACTGCGTTGTGAGGCGCTTATCCTTACCGGCCATGCCATCACGGCTGTATTGTATGTTGTGCCCTGGCGATATTGAACACGGTACTGCAATACCCCGCCAATACCATCTAATTTTTGTGTTGTACTTGGTTGTGTAATATCATCCCATGAAGCACTGTATGAAGCATCAAATGCTGCTGTAGCAATATTGGTTCCGCCCGAAATTGTCATTGTAGGTGTTGTCCAGTTTACGGTACAGGTATGAAAACGAATTCCGTCAATAGCACCACCGCCCCAGGCGCCATCGGTGTATTGGAAAATAGGACAAGGAGTTCCCGGAGCAGGTAAACCACCGCTACCATCAGCATCGGCAGGCATTGCTAAAAAGAAACCGCCACCTGTTAAGGCTGTATATGAATTTGAAGTGCTTTTTGCTGTTGGCGAACCTGCTAACATAGCAGTACGCTCAAATGCATAAACTCTGCGTGGACTTTGGTTCGATGTCATATAATAACCATCCTGCCAGATACCGAATTTTAAATAATCGGGAAAGTTAGCCGATGTATATGACCATGTATACCACGAACCTGTTGGATCGTTGGTTTGTGAAACTGCTATAAAAACTTTATTACCACTGATACCAAATTGTGCGGCAAAAAATCTGTCGGCATAACGGTCATACATAACTATTGGGTCGCCATCGTTTGGTGAATCGGGAGTCCATAAAACACCAAGCGTTCCGCTTAATGCTGTAACACCGGTTGATTTATTAACGATACGGTAAGTAGTTGAGTTAATACATTGCATATAGTAAGTAGTACCTGCAGCACCCGATGGGTCCATTGGGCGAAAACCGCTTACGAACTGGCCCGCAATATTTAAAATGGGAGCTTTGGTTGGGTTTTGACCTGGACGAGTTTGAAATATACTCATATCGTTACCATGTTCAGGACCATCTTTTTCGGCCGAATAAAGGAAAGTTTGTGGCGTACGTTTTTCACGATCTTTCGATTCCTTACCATGTTCGCGTTTAATTTCACGCAAAACTTTTTTCATGTTCTCTTCAGCAGCTAATTCGCGAAGAGGACGTGTTAAAGAGAAATTATCGGGGTAAATTACCTCGGTATTTTCGGGAGCACCGTTGTGTTGACCGTTATTTTGAGCAAATGCAGTTGCGCAAAACAATAGGGCTAAAAGCAGAGTAGATGTTTTTTTCATTACGTAGATGTTTTAGTTTGGATGCCACAATTTAAGTAAAAAAAATTAACGGGAATTAACAATTGGACGAAAACGACCATTCCTTGTTTAAATCGCACCTTTAATGGACAGATATTCTGGGAATTCTAAATCTAAATTAATGAAAATGAAAGTAGTAAGTTTCGAGTTTCTAAGTTCCGAATGTCGAGTTGAGGATCCCCGAACCAGCGAACTATTACCGTGTATTCCCGTTCTGCAGTCAGTTTAAAAACGTGCGAATTGAAGTTCTTCAACTCGGAATTAGGAACCCGAAACTGTTAACTACTCGTCACATAAACATTTCACCGAAATAACCATCATTCTATTTCCCCTTGCACCGGGAGTAAAATAATTATCATTCCAGTCGCGGCTCTCGAAATAAATAGCGTTTTTGTAACCTGCGGTTGTGCTCCCTTCTTATCCTATTCGTTCAATCAATAATCCTTCGCTTGCCGTTCCTTATTGATAATTATTCATCACAAACACACCTTACAGAATAGGCACTTCGTACATTGGTTGTATTTCCGTAACTGAAATGATATTCTACCCTTTCGCGCTGACGAAAATAGGCAAAATCATAATCGCCTTTGGTTGATGTCCACCAGTATCCCCTGCGGCCGCGTTCAAAAAACTGACCTCCAAAAAATTTACCGCCCGACATTACGTAAGGAAAATCAATGTTGTTTTTCTTGCGGAACTCCAGCAAAATTTCCCATTCAGCATCGCTGGGAACATGCCAGCCTTTGGGACATATACCTTGGATTTTTTCGTTACCCGTTTTTGTTCCACCTTTTCCATTTACCACTGCTGCCCAGGTATACAACAAACCGAATGTTGATTTATACTGTGTACTGTCTTTATAGGCAAACCAGTATTTTTTGTCATCGTGCCCGGTAATGTTTCCTTTACCGTTTCCATTTAAAAGCGGTGTACCATTGGCATAACGTGTTACCGCCAGGTTTTCCTTTAACCAGCATTGATTGCCATATTGTACAGTGTTGTATACATTCCCGTCAATATCTTTTACTGTTTCTTTACCGGTGCAGGGCAAAGGTTGCGGTAAGGCTTTGGTAGGCCCTTGTTGCGGACCACCATCCAAAACCAGGCGCACCGCCATACCAGAACCTTTGGTTGCAGGCAGCATTCTCGAACTTTCCTGGTATGTGCTTACATCAAACATGCGTCCACCCACTTTATAGTCAGCCGCGGCCCAGAAACAGGCATTGACTTTTGTAACAAAACCACCGTTGTCAAAACACATGCCTCCCGGCAAGGCAGTAAACCCAAAACTATTTGTTCCCCTTAATTTTTCCCAGCCGGTTGAACGCAATTTTACACTTGCCGAATCACCAACCGTTGCAAGAAGAATTTCCCATTCCGTTTCTTTTGGAATATGCCAGCCAGGTGATGCAATTCCGCGCAGGTCGGCTATAACATACCAATTATAAAATTTCCCGTATTCGTCAGCGTACTTTTCATCAAATGCGTGGTAACACCATGCCGGTGTTTTTTCTTCTGCGGCTTTTGCCCATTCTTCACGCGTTTTGCAATGCAGTATGGCATCACCGTTGTTGAAAGTAGCTACATCCAGGTTTTTGGTCATCCAGGTTTGCTGCGCAATTTTTACCAGGGGTAATTTTGCATAATTTTTATAGTTTGACACGCAGCGTACCTGTAGACCATCGCCCATGTAATTTTTTGCATCGTGCAGGTATCCGTCACGGTAATCAAGGTAGCGTATGATCATCACGCCTGAAATGTCATCAGTGCTGGTCCACCAGTGAGCAAATTTTTCTGCGCCACTAAATACACCTTTATCGCTGCGCACACCGCCCGGAGTTCCATTGAAACCTGATTCGTTTGTGCCGTTTCCGTTTTCAATCCATCCCTCTTTGCTTTTCAATTTTGGTCCGCTTTTTTGATCATCACCAAGAAAAACATCCATGGTTGAAAATTCATTTCTATCGGGAATGTGAAAACCTTTTGGTGCAATGCCGCGCTTATCTTTGAGCACATAGGCATTATACAGCTTCCCGTATGTTGAAGCCATAGGATCGTTGTTGTAGTAACACCAGGCCGGTTTTTTATTTTTTGCAGCGGCAGCCCATTCAGCAGGTGTTTTTGCCTCGGGTATTGGATCACCGTTATTGAACGTGGAAACATCCAGGTTTTTAGTCATCCATGTTTGGGTGCCAATTACAAGTGTGTCGGTTTGTGCATTGGTAGCAAAAGCAAATGCAAAAAATAAAAGGCAAAGCGTATTTTTCATGAAAGTTTTTTTGTGAGCACAAGATAGGCTGTAAAGTGAATGGATTACGTAGGTAGAAAGTCGTATTTTGGATTCCGAATTCCGAATTCCGAGTTTCTAGTTTCGTATTTCGAGTTTCGAGTTGAAGAACTTCAGGCAGCATGTTTTAAACCGACCGTAGAATGTCAACTGTCATTCTACGGGATCACAGCACTGACAACTGACAGC
>JAYUZA010000425.1:0-4268 GCA_043752145.1 Flavobacteriales bacterium | reverse complement strand
AAGACAGGTGAACAAAATTTTGAGATTATACACAAATTGGATAGTTTTAAAATTCTGGAGAAACCTATCCTAATGGGTGTTTCGCGTAAACGTTTTATTTATAATGCACTTGATGTTTCCATAGAAAATTCATTGAACGGAACAACGGCTATGCACATGGCTTGCTTAATGAATGGTGCAAGTATCTTAAGAGTCCATGATGTAAAAGAGGCTGTTGAAACGGTTAAACTATATTTGAAGCTAAAAACTTCAGTCCAAAATGCGGAATGATGAATCATGAATGTTGAATGACTCATCAAAATCAACAAAACATCAATAAAACTAGGCTTTTCCATTGTTAATTTCTTTTAAATGCCTGCTTCTCTCAAAACCGATAATTCGTATATTAGCCCTTCACAAAATCACCCATTCTTGAAAAACATTGTAATCATTGGTAACGGAATTTCGGGCATTACGCTTGCGCGGCATGTACGTAAGCTCAGCGACCATAAAATTACCGTGATCAGTTCCGAGACCGAACATTTTTATTCACGCACGGCCCTTATGTATGTTTACATGGGTCATATGAAATTTGAGCATACCAAACCGTATGAAGACTGGTTTTGGAAAAAAAATCGGATAGATCTGGTTTTTGATCATGTTGAAAAAATTGATTTCACAAATAAAACACTTCAATTTAAAAGCAGCAGCAGTATTTCATACGATGACCTGATTTTAGCCGTTGGTTCAAAACCAAACATGCCGCCATTGCCCGGAATTGACCTGAAAGGTGTACAGGGATTATTTTCTTATCAGGACCTTATTTCATTGGAAGAAAATACCAAAGGCATTAAAAAAGCGGTTGTTTCAGGTGGTGGTTTAATTGGAATTGAATTGGTGGAGATGTTATTGAGCCGTGGAATTTCAGTATCTTATTTAATTCGTGAATTCAAATTTTGGAACAAAGTTCTGCCCAAAGAAGAAGGAGATATGGTTGCCGAACACATGCTTGAACACCACGTTGACCTGAGATTAGGTACTGAAATAAAAGAAATTCTTGGCGATCAAAATAAGAAGGTAAATGCCGTGCAAAGTATTTCGGGTGAAAAAATTGAGACCGAATTTATTGGCGTTTGCGTAGGCGTTGGTCCAAATATTGAATTTCTTAAAAACACCGAACTAAAAATAAATCGCGGTATTTTAGTAAATACATTTCTTGAAACAAATATTGCGAATGTTTATTCCATTGGCGACTGTGCCGAATTTGAAAAAACACTAAAAGGTCGCACCCCGCTGGAACAAATTTGGTACACCGGGCGTATGCAGGCCGAAACCCTCGCAAAAACACTTTGCGGTAAAAGAACCGAATACAAACCGAACAACTTTTTTAATTCCGCTAAATTATTTGATATCGAATACCAGGTCTATAGCCGCAGTGTTGTGTTGGACGATAAATTTGATTCTTTCTTCTATTTGAATAATAAAGAAAAAAAATCGATTCGCATTTACTTTAATCCTGAAAACGGTTTATTCGAAGGTGTTAACTTATTAGGTATTCGTTACCGTCACGAGGTATGTAACCGATGGCTGAATGAAAACCGAAGTGTTGAATACGTGCTTGAACATTTGAATGACGCGAATTTTGATCCAGAATTTTACAAGCATTACGATAGTGAATTAGTAGCGATTTATAACAAGAAATACAATAAAAATATTGCTTTGAAAAAGAAAAGTTGGAAACGAATTTTAGGACTAGGCTGATGAAATTAATTCAAAAAATAAGTCTGTTCACACTTGTTGCCTGTTTGGTGACCTTTTTTGCTTTACCCTTTATGGGCTCCTATACCATAACCGAACAAAGCATTGAAAAGTCCATTACAGGCTATACAAGATCAGGTGTGTCGGAAAAAGAAATTCTTTCGAAAGAATTTGCTCCTTTAGTAAACAAGACTTTCGGATCAAGTTTTGGTTTTATTTCAGGCTTTAATCAAGCCATTAATAATTACAATGGAAAAGTTAGCGATGACTTGAAAATTCAAAACAGTTATGATTATGTTTTGACTAAAAATTCCGTAAGTGGATTTTTAGCCGGGAAGACTACAAAAAATCTTTTGTTTTTCATTTGTTTTATCTTATCTTCCATTGCAGCATTGCTTTATTTTTATCCGTTCTATGCAAACAAACCTGCGGGAATAAAAAACAATGGTATTTATCATTCACCTGCAACAAACAGGGGCTGGATAGCCATCGTTGTTTTTGCATTGCTCGTACTGTTTTATATCTGTTTATACATGGCTCCGCAATACATTGTTAATTGGATCGTATTGGTTGACCCGCTTTCAGAATTATTGACCGGAGGCGGAGCTTCACAATGGTTCTTATATGGTTTCATGTACTGTACGGTAATGATCACTATGGGCGTTCGCATGATATGGAAATACAAGGGAAATACATATCAGTTGATCAGGACCGGATCAGTTGTCTTTTTTCAGATAGCTTTTGCATTTTTGCTACCCAATTTAGTTGCCGACCTTCATGGATCCGACTTGAAAAACATTTGGCCATTGGATTATACTTTCTTCGAAGAACACAAGATCGAATCCCATCTAGGTGCTAGCGCTCCCATTAGTGCCACTGCGGTATACATATGGGGAATCGCTTTATTTTTGATCGGGGTTCCAATATTCACCTATTTTTTTGGTAAGCGATGGTACTGCTCCTGGGTTTGTGGTTGTGGCGGACTGGCAGAAACATTGGGCGACCCTTATCGTCAAAACTCATCTAAAACTTTGAGGGCATGGAAAATTGAGCGAATTTTAATTCATTCGGTCTTGATCTTCGCATTTGTGATGACAGCCATGCTCATCTTTTCATACTTAGGTTACTTCGATTCCGGCACTGCGGGATTTGTGAAATATATTTATGGATTTGCTATAGGTGTTGTATTCTCGGGTGTTCTCGGAACCGGATTGTATCCGCTTATGGGAAGCAGGGTTTGGTGTCGGTTCGGTTGTCCTTTAGCAGCATACATTGGTATGTGGCAAAAGAAAAAATCAAAATTTAGAATTACCACCAACGGTGGTCAATGCATCTCCTGCGGTAATTGTTCAACTTATTGTGAAATGGGAATTGATGTACGTTCATACGCGCAAAAAGGACAAAACATTGTGCGCTCTTCATGTGTGGGCTGCGGTGTTTGTAGTGCCGTTTGTCCAAGAGGCGTGTTGAAATTAGAAAATGGTCCCACCGAAAACCGTGTTGCCGAATTCCCCGAGATCCTGGGTTCAACTAAAAGTAAGTAAACTTTCATTGACAGGTACAGTAATCATAATTCCCGCTTATAACGAAGAAAATTCGATCGCGCATGTCCTGGCCGATATTCCAAAAAATTTAGTGGATGAATTAATTGTTGTCAACAACTCATCTAACGATGATACCGCTAACGTTGCCAAACAAAACGGGGCAACTGTATTGAATGAGCCTATTCGTGGTTATGGAAACGCCTGTTTAAAAGGGATTCAATACCTCACCGAAAAAGAAATTAAACCTACGCTCGTCATCTTTCTAGATGCTGATTACAGTGACCATCCAGAAGAAACTAAAATTCTTGTCGACAAAATAAACGAAGGGTTTGATTTTGTGGTTGGTTCCCGAATTAAAACGAAACGCGAAAAAGGAAGCATGACCCCACAACAAATTTTCGGCAATTGGCTAGCGGTAAAACTCATTAAATTATTCCACAAACATCGGTATTATGATCTTGGGCCTTTCAGAGCCATTAGATACGATAAGTTAATCGGTTTGAATATGCAGGACAAAACCTATGGATGGACTGTGGAAATGCAAATTAAAGCCCTGAAGAATAAATTAATGATTGCTGAAGTTCCTGTTACTTATCGCAAACGCATTGGTAAATCCAAAATTTCGGGAACAATTAAAGGAAGTGTTTCAGCAGGTTACAAAATAATTAAAACCATTTTTAAGTATCGCTAAATGGAATTGACCCCTATTATCATATACGGTTTGTTCCTGACTTTTATACTTATCTATAGTTTCGTGGAGTTCCATTTGGTATTGAAATATATTTTCAGAAAAAAGACATCAGAGCCTCCGGTATTATCCGAGTATCCTTTTGTAACCATACAACTTCCCATTTACAACGAAGAATTTGTAGTAAGTGAATTGCTTGACAATATTTCAAAACTAAATTATCCAAAAGACAAATTTGAGATCCAGGTATTGGATGATTCAACAGATGAAACAATTGTACTGATCGAAAATAAAGTAAT
>JAYUZA010000424.1:0-4273 GCA_043752145.1 Flavobacteriales bacterium | reverse complement strand
GTGCTGGTTAAAGTAACGAGTGGGGGACATACGTGGCCGGGCGCTCCGGTTACCATTGGCGTTACCAACCAGGATTTTGATGCAAGTATAAGATTGTGGCAGTTCTTTATGAAATTTGACAAGAGTCAGTTTATAGGGATCAATGAACAGGAAACGAAAAAAACTTCAATTAATGTATATCCAAATCCGATATATGATCATATAATTGTTGAAACCGAAAAAACCGGTAATGTTTTATATTTAAATGATGTTGGTGGAAGAATAGTATTCCAAACAAGAATTACCGCATCAAATCAACATATCGATCTTTCTTTCCTTACAAAAGGAATTTACTTTGGTGTGTATGCCGACAAAACAATAAAACTGATCAAGCAATAAACGTTGCAGTTAGGCAATGGCCTCGTTAATGTTTGGTAAATGACCAAATTTACGCAATGCACGCAAGTGTGATCGCAAAGCATCGCCAAGCGTAGGATTATCCAAATACGGCACATTATGTTCCAAAGCAGTTTGCTTTACAATTTCGGAAATAGCCGGATAATGGATATGCGAAATGTATGGGAACAAATGATGTTCGACCTGATAATTCAATCCGCCAACATACCAGGAGATCAATTTGCTTTTACGTGAAAAATTTACCGTAGTATACATTTGGTGAATGGCCCAATCGTTTTCAATTACACCTGTTTCATTGGGTAAAGGATGCGTTGTTTCATCAACCGTATGCGCTAATTGAAATGTAGTGGTTAAGATATTACCGGCAACAAAATGCATGAGTAAATAGCCAAGTACGAATGGCCATACAGGAACTTGAAAAACAACCAATGGTATAACGATAAAAAGACCGAAATAAAACAATTTCATGATCGTTATTTTGGTAAAGATCCAAACGTTTTGCTTTGTTGTATTTTTGTTTACACCATTCTTTTGGTATTTTACAAATTGAACAAGGTCCTTTAACACTACCCAATAAAAGGTTAAAATACCGTAGAATAAAAAGGCGTAAAGCCATTGCAATTTATGGTACCATTTAACAGGGGTATGCGGATTAAAACGTAATACCAGTTTGTCTTCAATATCTTCGTCCATACCGTTAATATTGGTATAAGTATGGTGCATGATATTGTGTTGAACATTCCAGTTAAATATTGAACCACCACATAAGTTTAATGCTGTTGCGCCCAATAAAAAATTTGTATTGTGATTGGATGAATATGCATTATGATTGGCATCGTGCATAACACTCATACCAACACCTGCCATACCTATGCCGGCAACGATCCAAAGCAGCATTTGCGCCCATATAGGCATTGCTATGGTTACTACAAGTGCTATTGGAACCAAATACATGGAGAGCAGAATAATGGTCTTTAAAACCATTGTTGCGTTTCCATTTTTTGAAAGGTTGTTCTCTTTGAAATATTGATCGATCCGTTTTTTTAGAGTCGGGAAAAAGAGATTTTTTTCTTTGTTTACGAATTTTACACTTCCTATTGCGCCCATTATCTTTCTTATTAGTGATTATATACAGGTTAAAATTCTAAAATTTTTAGTTTTGAATTAACGATCTTAAATAAAATTTTTAGACTGTGATTAAACTGCCTGTAAAGGTACAAAAAAAAAGGTCGCTATAAACATGTGATTTATTGGAACTTAGGACCATAACGAGTTAAAAAGCAGGGTTTTAATCGATTTAGTTGGCGTAGGATTTATCGTCTTAAAATGCATTGGGCTGCATATGGGAAGATAGAAACGGCAGTTCTTATTGAGTAATAATGCGAATAATATACCTGAATCCTACGGTTGAATATTTCATTTCAGAGGCGCTAAAACACTTTGCGTTTATACCTTCAATTTCCGAATAGCGTTCATCAAACCAATTGGCTCTGCGTATCAATTGAGTTCCGCTTGTTGTTTGATTAACATACATTTTTTCCATGTCTGCCAAAAGACTTAGTTCTTTGCTTTTATAGCCGTTTAAAATGGACCAACGAAAGCGAAGCAAGTTTAAATAATTTGAATCTGCTACTTGTGAAGTCCATTCCGAAACATTGTTGTGCAATCCGCAAATTCCGTCAGGCTCGGAGTAATTTCCATACTTCCCTTTTTTTGAGGAATAGGTATTGATAAGCCTTGGATCATACAATTGGACGCTTTTCCTGTTTATAGATGAGGCATACGTTGGTGATATATGCCCTTTAATTTTATATGTTTTATCATTTTCTTTTATTTCTCCAATCGTAATCATTTCATAAGATGATCTAAGTCTTAGATCTGCCACATATGAATAATCTCCCGTTTGCGTTAGGTATTTACCAAGATCATGTTTGCCTTCGCTTTGCGTTTGACAGGCTGCCAATTCCCAATGCATTTCACCCGGCAATTCATAAACAAGCGTGTATTTAATTCCTTTCCTGTGATTCGCCTCATTATGCATTTTTGTTTTCCAATGTAAATAAGCTTTAATTTGGTTGATGTTTAAACCAACGGCCGGACAATTGTCGTAAGCAGGATGCCAGTTATACATGTTGGTATGCGGGCTATTGTAATAAATACTCAGCGGATTTTCATAATTTATAATAGGATGACCATTATGATCAAAAACTATTGTATCATGAATAATTGCATTGAAATCATGCATCCATCGAAGTGTATCGGGATATATTCCTACGGTATCTAAATTATCAAAGGCTTCACCATAGCGATAAATAAGTTTTCGTGTGTCGATCTCTTTTCTACGATAATATCGTTGGGTTTCGGGTAAATAGAACTCTGCCAAAATAGGGGTTAAGGCTGCATCGTTCCATCGGAGTTTTTTAGACCAATCAATGTTAAGGATTTGCTCCCCTTTCATATTCCACTTAATAATTCCCCATTCCGAAGGATTTTGGGACGTTTCGATCAGTTTTGTTCGGACAATGGAATCTCTTACCCAATGTATAAACTCACGATACTCAGCATTGGTAACTTCTGTTTTTTTGAAGTAGAACGGAGTAAGGAAATCTTCCAGAAACGGCTTCACCTCTGCTGTAATATACTTGATATTATTTGTATCCCCGATCTGCACATTTTTCAAACCGAATTTGAGAAATGGCGGAAATTGGTTTTCCGTAATAAGATAATCCGGTATCAAATTACTAAACAAGCCATCGCATGATACCATTGACTTTACTTTTCTTGATTCAAAAAAACTGGGGTTCGTTATTCTTCCTTTTTTTTCATTTTCCTTAATCTTCTTTTTATTTTTAATAGCTTCGGCTCTTTCCCATTTAAGACGGGAAGAGTCTTTAAGGATTATTTTTTTCACCTCTTTTAACGTGAAATCGATCAGAACACAATTATCAAACCTGGGATATTGCATTTTCTTTTCAAACTCAATCCTTTTGGTAAGGATAGATGTAAAATTCTTATCATCATCAAAAACATAATCAAGTCCAATAGGATAAATAGGATAAAGAGTCCTTACATAACTTTGTTTTACATATACACCATCCAAGGCCTGAGAAGACAGGTTCCCAGCAAGAAACAGGAAAATAAGAGTCGTTGTAATTCTTATACGCATGCAAGAGTTTAACGGGATTGCAGGATGAAGTTACAAAAAAGCCCCAACTTTCGTTGAGGCTTTCGTTATTATTCACCTTGGTTCTCTTCTTTTTTGCTCGCTTTTTTCTTAGCCTTGGTAACGTGTAGCTCAATATCGGTTTTATCCTTATTCATGGCTACATTAATGGTATCGCCATCAGCTAAATTCGATTTAATGATCTCCTCGGCAATAGGATCTTCCAACATTTTTTGAATGGCACGTTTTAAAGGTCGTGCACCAAATTTTTCGTCAAATCCTTTATCGGCAACAAAATCTTTTGCTTCGTTGGTCAATTCAATTTTGAATCCTAATTCACTTACACGTGCAAATAAATTTTTCAATTCAATGTCAATGATCAAATGAATGTCTTCACGTTTTAAACGGTTGAACAATACCATATCATCAATACGATTCAAAAACTCAGGAGCGAACGCTTTTTTAAGTGCCGATTCAATAATTCCTTTCGACTCATCTTTTAACTGATCTTCTTTGGCTTTTGTACCAAATCCAACACCTGTTCCAAAATCCTGTAACTGACGTGCACCAATATTAGAGGTCATGATGATAATTGAATTCCTGAAGTCAATTTTACGACCTAAACTGTCGGTTAGCTGACCATCGTCCAATGCCTGCAACAATAAGTTGAATACATCGGGATGCGCTTTTTCAATTTCATCTAACAATATAATA
>JAYUZA010000423.1:0-4280 GCA_043752145.1 Flavobacteriales bacterium | reverse complement strand
AGCAAACTATCGAAAAAAAATTTCAACCCAAACCAAAATGGTTAAAGGTTAAATTGCCTACAGGCGAAAATTACAAGCACGTTCGCGAATTGGTTGATACCCATAAATTGCATACCATTTGCCAAAGCGGTAATTGTCCCAATATGGGCGAATGCTGGGGAGCCGGTACTGCAACTTTCATGATCCTTGGAAATGTTTGTACACGCTCGTGCGGATTTTGTGCGGTAGCAACGGGCAAACCGTTAGAAGCCGATCCTTTTGAACCCGCTCGCGTGGCACAATCGGTTTTTTTGATGAAAGTGAAACATTGTGTTATTACTTCGGTTGACCGCGATGACCTGAAAGACGGTGGAGCCGAAATTTGGTCGCAAACGGTAAAAGCCATTCGCAGAAAATCACCGGGAACAACAATTGAAACCCTTATTCCTGATTTTGCAGGAAAATGGGAAAATTTACAATACATAATTGACGTGAAGCCTGAAGTTGTTTCGCATAATTTGGAAACAGTTAGACGTCTTACCAAAGAAGTGCGCGTACAGGCTAAATACGACCGTAGTTTGGAAGCTTTGTTGCGTTTAAAACAAGGAGGGCTCAAAACCAAAAGCGGTGTAATGTTAGGTCTGGGCGAAAGTGAAGCCGAAGTTTTGGAAACGCTTGACGATTTACACAGCGTTGGCGTTGATATTTTAACTTTGGGTCAATACCTTCAACCTACTCCAAATCATTTACCGGTACAAGAATTCATTCATCCCGATAAATTCGCTTACTACAAAGAAGTTGCCTTGAAAAAAGGTTTTGGTTATGTGGAGAGTGGACCTTTGGTGAGATCGAGTTATCATGCCGAGAAACATATTTAGCCAAGAAAAAAGGAAATAGGGTAAATAGGAAAGATGAAATCAGAGATCAGAAAATCCTGAAAATTAATCTCATTCCTTTTAACTCCATCATCTTTAAACTTTATGTCTTGGGCCCCTTAGGGGTTTCTGATTTCAACTTTCTGATTTCTGATTTTTTCAATTTTTTTTTCTTTTTTAAGCCCATGTTATGCTTACATTTAAACCATGAAAAAGACTCGTGTTGCTATCAATGGTTTTGGTCGTATTGGCCGTGTAACCGCTAAGTATATTCTTGATCAACCAAATTTAGAATTGGTTGCCATAAACGATTTGACCGATACAGCAACACTTGCACATTTATTTAAGTACGACAGTATTCATGGTCGTTTTAAAGGAACAGTCACAGCCGGTGAAGATGTGTTGATCATTAACGGTGTTTCAATTCATTGCTTCGCCAAAAAAGATCCCGAGCAATTAAAATGGAAACAACTGGAAGTTGATGTGGTGATTGAATCTACAGGTCATTTAACTGACGGAAATGAAGCTATGCGACACATTAACGCAGGCGCAAAAAAAGTGATCATTTCGGCTCCGGCAAAATCAGATGATATAAAAGCTGTTGTATTGGGTGTAAATGAAAATATTTTGGACGGGACCGAAAAAATAATTTCCAATGCATCGTGTACCACCAATTGCGCAGCACCCATGATCAAGATCATTGATGAATTATGTGGCATTGAAAGTTGTTATGTTTCAACAATACATTCATATACAAATGACCAACGAATACACGATGCCCCTCATTCAGACTTAAGAAGAGCACGTGCAGCGGCATTGTCGATTATTCCTACTACAACAGGCGCAGCAAAAGCCATTACTAAAATATTTCCGAGTTTGCACGGTAAAGTTGGAGGTTGCGGAATTCGTGTTCCTGTTCCCGATGGTTCGTTAACCGATATTACATTCATTGTATACAAACCAAAGACCGTTGAGGAAATTAATGACGCGTTTAAAGCGAAAGCGAACGGTGCAATGAAAGGAATTTTAGGATATACCGAAGAACCTGTTGTGGGAATTGATTGTGTGGGTCAAACCGAGTCATGTGTGTTGGATGCCGGATTAACATCGGTCATTGGCAACATGGTAAAAATTGTGGCTTGGTACGATAACGAAAGCGGTTATTCAATGCGTTTGGTTGATCTGGTGAAGTATATTTCTAAATAATATCAGCGCAACAAACTTATCCAACCCGACAAAACCTTTTCATTTGAGTTTATACATGCATCGTAATAACTGATGATGTATCCGTAAACTCCCTCAGCAGCGTTGTTTGTTCCAATTTTACCTAACCATGGTTGATCAATTTTATCCGAAGTAAAAATTTCGTTTCCCCAACGATTAAAAATTCGTATCCTGTAATTTTTAGCCGATGATATTTTCACTTCAAAAACATCGTTCATGCCATCATTGTTAGGAGTAAAAATGTTGGGTATTAAAAAAACCGGAATTTGAGTACCTACTGACGAAACGTTAAGTGTGGTTATACTACTCCACAATGAATCAAGACAGATGGGATTCGATACAACCAGCGAAATGGTGTGCTGACCGGAATTGAGAGAAGTTGTAAGCGAGTTGGATGATGAAATATAAACACCATCAACATACCAATTAAAACCAGTATTGGAAGAGGACGCGAGCGGATAAAAACTATATTGGTTGGCATTGCAAAAAACAGTTGAGTCAATAGCAAAAGCTGCGATTGAAGGAATGCAAACAACAAAAATGTGATTAAAAGAACAACAACCATCATTCACAATACAAACGTATACGCCCGAGTTACCTACTGTAATTGAAGATCCTGTAGAAGCAACGTTCCAAAAATAACCATCGGCTCCTGGATATGTTGCATCAAGTGTTATCGGGGTTGTAGAATAAATTGAATCAACAATATTCAAACTGTCGCATAAGGGAGGTTGTGGAATATAACTTGATTGAGTAATTTCATTGGATACGGTAAGGTCCTCAAAAACCTTTGCATAACTTAAATAACCGGCAAAAGGAACAACACTTTGAACATCACACGTTATTAAGGACTCGTTACACGCAAGATTTAATGCCGTATCAAGTTTCATTAAAACAATATCGTCATCAACTGCACCTGCAATATATATATAGCTGCTGTCGCAATAAGCGGGCCGTATAATACTGGTATTAAATAATTCATTGTAAGACGGGGAACCAAATTTTTTTGACCTAATAAGATTTCCGTCCTTATCGATTTTTAACACAAAAATATCGCGCTGACCACCGTTAAAATTTGTGTATCCGATAATGTAATAATATAAGCCATCGGTTACAAAACCACGAACAAGTTCACCGTTGGACGAAAGAATATCATACGTCTTATCAAATAACACATGTCCGCTTGTGTCTAATTTCATTAGGCCGGGTATATAATTTGAACAGGAGCTTACACATGTTTCATCACTGAAATACGGTATAAAAAGATTATCTGGTGCTTTGTAAAGAATATCCTGAGAATATGTACGGCTTATTCCTGAAAAGGATTTATGAAGATACTTTGACCAAACAACACTTCCGCTTAAATTGTATTTTAAAAGATGCGGCCGCATAAAAGAAGTTGAAGAACCTGTAACCCAACTTCTGCCTGTTGTATACAACCAGGTTCCATCCACGAATGTCGAACCTTCCAAATCATCAGTACTGGTAAACATCGACCCGCTTGTTATATTTATCTTATCGGTTTGCCAAATTATATTTCCTGTTAATTTATCGGCCGTAAATATTTTTAAATCACTCCCTGTACCCGATGTTGAGTACCTGTCTGATAAAATAAAATATTCCGTAGCATTTTTCTCAATTATGCGTTGAAAATAGAAACTTCCTGTGGCTGCTTTTAAAAACACCATATTGCCGGAACCATCGATTTTAAAATAAGATCCGTTGCATACACCACCGCCCAAGCCAAATGCAGTACCTACAATAAAACCATCACCGGTAACATCAAGAGAATTTACAAACATGGCTCCCGCGAAAAATGATTTTTTAAATGTTCGAATCCACAAAGGTGTGCCATCAGGCTGAAGTCGCATAACAAATGCGCTATCGTTTTTAGTACCTCCTATCACAATATCGTTTTTGTAAAGTGTAACCGCTTGTGCTGCTTCAACCGAACCAGACAACCCAAGGGTGATTGAGAGTGTTTGTCCAGCCGCTAAGCCTGACCAAAACGAAAAAAAACAAACAATGCTGAGTTTTAAGCAAAATTTCATATCCGATTGAGTTGCGTTTACAAAAATACGAAAATTTAAGAACAACTCATACTTTTCATGCCTTCATTTTAAAAATAGCCCTTAAATTGCATGAAATATTCCATTTTTGAACCTTGATAAACAAATAGAATTTTTAAAAGGCGTTGGACCT
>JAYUZA010000422.1:0-4282 GCA_043752145.1 Flavobacteriales bacterium | reverse complement strand
TAATTCATCATTGTACAAACATACACAACTTTATAAGTGAATCACTTCACCATAAGCTGCTGCCGCTGCTTCCATAATGGCTTCACTCATGGTTGGATGCGGGTGCACTGTTTTTATAATATCCATTCCCGTAGTTTCAAGCTTGCGAATTGATACAATTTCAGCGATCATTTCGGTAACATTAGCACCGATCATATGTGCACCTAAAAGTTCGCCATATTTTGCATCAAAAATCAATTTTATAAATCCGTCTTTCGCTCCGGCAGCACTTGCTTTACCGCTTGCACTGAATGGGAATTTTCCAATCTTCAATTCAAATCCTTTTTCTTTGGCCGCTTTTTCGGTATAACCTACTGAAGCAACTTCGGGACTACAATACGTACATCCGGGAATATTATTATAATCTAAAGGCTCGGGGTGATGGTTTGCTATTTTCTCAACACAAATAATTCCTTCTGCACTTGCAACATGCGCAAGAGCTGCCGTTGGTATACAATCGCCAATTGCGTAATATCCCGGAATATTTGTTTGATACCATTCGTTCACAATGATCTTTCCTTTGTCTGTAACAATTCCAACATCTTCAAGACCTAAATTTTCAATATTGGCTACAACACCTACCGCGCTTAATACAACTTCACATTCCAACGTTTGCTCACCGGTTTTTGTTTTGATCTTTACTTTACATCCGTTACCTTTTGTATCAACCGACTCAACCGAAGATTCGGTCATGATATCAATTCCTGCTTTTTTAAACGATTTTTCAAGGGCTTTTGAAACCTCTTCGTCTTCTAACGGAACTATGTTTGGTAAATACTCAACAACGGTAACCTTCGTACCCAGTGCCGCATAAAAATAAGCGAATTCAACACCAATGGCACCACTTCCAACAATTACCATTGACTTTGGCTGAGTTGGCAATGTCATGGCTTCACGGTAACCAATTATTTTTTTACCGTCTTGTGGAATATTTGGAAGAACGCGTGAGCGTCCACCTGTTGCTATAATGATACTGTTGGCTGTATACTCTGTTCTTTTACCGTCTTTGGCAGTTACTTCAATTTTCTTTCCGGCTTTAACTTTTGCTGTTCCTGTAAGAACTTCGATCTTGTTTTTTTTCATGAGGAACTTAATTCCGTTGCTCATTCCATTGGCCACATCTCTGCTACGCTTTACCATTGCTCCAAAATCGGCTTTGGCATCCTTAACACTTATACCATAATCAGCAGCATGACTTATGTATTCAAAAACATTGGCACTTTTAAGCAGCGCTTTGGTAGGAATACAGCCCCAGTTAAGGCAAATTCCACCCAGTTCATCGCGTTCAACCACAGCAGTTTTTAAACCAAGTTGTGAGGCTCTGATGGCGCTTACATAACCACCGGGACCACTACCAATTACAATTACATCGAAGTTCATAAAATAAAAATTTAGATTGTGAAATTAATCTTATTTTTAAAGCGAAATCAACGTTTTAACCGTTATGAAAAAAATATCGTTTATTATTCTTTTAACATGCCTTGTATCAACGGCTTTTAGTCAGTCAAACGTTCCTGGACGTTTTAGTTTAAGTACAGGATTTGATATTGGAGGGCATGTCACATACAATACCCACAGGTACAAGGGAACTCTAATTGACGAAGATACATCGGGATCCGCGACCAAACTTTTTCAATTTAATGCTCATTATAGTTTTGCCAAATGGTTTAGTGCGGGATTGGGTTTCAGAAACGGAAGCTATATTGAGGATCCAAACGATCCTGATACGAAATACGAGTCAAATACCGTTGGCGAATTTTATCTGGATACGCGCTTTTATTTCGTAAACAAAGACAAATTTAATATGTATGGCGGACTTTCATTTGGAAGAACGAATTTACATTATAATTATACGTATGCTCCCATTGTTGTAAATGCTGACTATTCGGGTGGCAGCTGGCGATTAGCCCTTGGTTTGAACTGGTACTTATCAAAATATGTAGGGTTTTGGTTTAATATGGATTATGCGGGAAGAAATTTTTTAATGACCCATTATGATATTAACGCATCAAATTTTGATCTTACCGATAATGAATTCAGGTTGCTTACAAAAGGGTTACATCTTGCATTTGGTATTTGTATCAAGTTTAAAGAATAAATTTTCTCATACTTTTTAGCATAATACAAACTACTAGACTCTTTTCTGAGCCTTTATTTATTTTTTTCAGAATTCAATGCAAGACCTATCGCAAAAAAATACAGTATTTGTTCTTATTGGCGGCAGCGTAATGACCGTATTGATTATTGCTATTACTCTGGTGCTTCCTTATTTGCGAATTCAGAACCTGGTTATTAATTCATGTATTTTATATGCTCTTGAATTTGGCATGTATTGTTTGGCTCTTACCCTATACCGATTATGGGTTTCAAAAATAGTTTGGTTCGGACAAGCGGTTACACTCCTAATCCTGCTAACCCTTTTTAAAATAGTAGTTACTACACTTTTACTCTACATAATTCTTTCCCTCAACGGCATGTTCCTTAAGCCTGGCATTGGTAATCTGCTTGATCTGTTGGGTCCGTTCGTAAGGGGATTTATTTTTGAATTGGCCTGTATAGGCATTGCCGCTAAAATATTTGAAACCGATATTTTTGATCAAAAAACGAATGAAAATGACAGGATCATTGATGACCTAAAATAGACATCAGATTTCAGAAACCGACAGGTTCAACGACACCTATAAAAGCAATTATTTTGGAGTTACATCGAACATCAGAAAATCTACATTTGACCATACCTTCTATAAAATGACCTTTTATCAATTTTTGTGATTAGTATTTAGGTAAATAATTACCTTTAGCCCAACAAGAAAATATGTACATTTTAAAAGCAGAAAACGTTTATAAGCATTTTGGCAATTATACTGCCTTAAAAGACGTTTCCATTGCTGTAAAAAGAGGAACCATTTTCGGTTTATTGGGTCCTAACGGAGCAGGAAAAACAACCCTGATACGCATCATCAATCAAATTACGGGTCCTGATGAAGGTAAATTGTTTTTTGATGATCAAAAACTTTCACAAACACATGTATCACGAATCGGATATCTTCCCGAGGAACGTGGTTTGTATAAAAAAATGAAAGTGGGAGAGCAAGCCATGTATTTTGCCAGACTCAAAGGAATGTCGAAAAAAGACGCCTTTAACGAGTTAACCAACTGGTTTAAAAAATTTGAGATCGAGCATTGGTGGAATAAAAAAGTTGAAGAACTTTCAAAAGGCATGGCACAAAAAGTTCAGTTCATTACTACGGTTATTCATAAGCCATCGTTGTTGATTCTTGATGAACCTTTTAGTGGATTTGATCCAATCAATGCCAATTTGATAAAGAATGAAATCCTGGAATTAAAAAAACAAGGTGTCACTATTATTTTTTCGACCCATAATATGAGTAGTGTTGAAGAAATGTGTGATGATATTGCCCTTATTAACAAATCAAGAGTGCTTTTAGATGGCAGCGTTCGTGATATAAAAAAACGATTCGCCAAAAATATATTTGAAGTTGAGTTTAATGGCAACATGATCGCGTTTGCCAACGCTTTATGGGCCGGATATGAACTTGTTGACAAGAACATGATCGAGAACAATCATCATACCTGTACAGTGAAATTATTGGGCAATAATACGGTCAATAATTTACTGGGAGTTTTAATGGCCCATGTTGAAATAAAAGGATTGCGTGAAGTTGTCCCTACCATGAATGATATTTTTATTGAAACAGTTCAGGGAATTCCAAGTGTACAAGAACCATCAACCAATTTAACTGAATAAAGTCATGGGTAAAATTGGATTAATAATAGGGCGCGAATATACTTCAAGAGTAAAAAAGAAGTCTTTTATATTAATGACTTTACTTGGTCCTTTATTGATGGGCGGTTTTCTTTCGGCAGCAATATACTTTGGCATGCAGGACGATACCATGAACAAAGTATTGGTAGCCGACCCGGGCGGACTTTTTAAAGATGGGTTCAAAGACAGCGAAAAAATTAAATTTAAGGTTGAGACGAGGGATATACCATTTGAGGAATTAAAACAAAAAAGATACGAGGATTACAATTTACTACTTCAAATTCCTGAACAACCTTTACAAATAAAAAATGCGTTACTGTTTTACCGCGACCAACCGAGTTCACGTGTCGAAAATTATATCACCAATCAACTGAACGGTGCTATTGAGTTGCTTAAAGTAGAAAATGCTAAAATTGATAAAAAAATATACAACTATATAAAAAGCACATACGTCCA
>JAYUZA010000421.1:0-4308 GCA_043752145.1 Flavobacteriales bacterium | reverse complement strand
TAAGCTTATTTCCTGCGAATCTTTTTCCAGGTCAATTTGCTTAATTCTGTATTTAATATCGGTTTCTGATAAGGAATACAATTTGGGAGCTAAGGGATGCGGGACCGACCTGAACTCAATATTTTTTTCAAATTCAGGATGACCCATCCCTACAAATTGTGTTTTAGAAGTAAAGAAATGTAGTCGTTCTTTTGACTCAAGTTTTAAGGAGAAATTAAGATTGGCGGCACTTTTAAAAACACTAGTATTGGTAGTTGTTTTTTTTGCTTCTGTAAAAATAACTGAAGGTGAAACTGTATTAGCCTGTATCCAAAATCCCTGGTGGGGTGCTATTTCAACTGTCGAAGCCGTTGAAAAAACTTCAAAGTCGGCTGTAACCTCATCATAGATCATAATGGTATTGTTTACACCGGTTGAAGTGGAAAATAAACTATTCCACGAAATAAATGAAGCGTACGGATTTCCAATTAGATTCCATCCATCATTCGCAAACGTAACCGAGGACGAAACATTTACATTTCCTATTACAGGAGTTCCTCTTGAATCAAGCGTTGTATTATCAAATGTTGTGTACGTTCCGTATGAATCCAAATACGTTTCAAATCCCATACCCGGACTCATAACTGTTGCCGCACTGGTTACGGGAACGTAATCAAATACTGTTTCGTCATAAGAATATGCTGAAGGATAAGCTGTGGGTGGTGCATAAGCATATACTAAAAGTAGTTCGCTATCCCAATCGGCAAATGTTGTTGATGTAACCGGTGATGCCAGATCTGAATATCCCGCAGTGCGTGAACTTATAAATCGTTGAATACGCATAGGGCCTGTAACAGTACCGGTTGTAGCCTGTGCAATTCGAGCAGTTCTAACTGCATCCGATAAAAGTGTAAAGCTTGTTGCGGCACCAACATTGAAGTTTCCGGATACCGGAGTATACGCGCCTTCAAGTTCGTATGTGCCGGATACGATAGTTGCTCCGGCTGCATTACCCAAACTGAGATTAAAAAATTTGGTTACGGTACTTGCGGTTATTTGCTGAGAAAGTATTCCGTTAAAATTCATTAAACCTTGTCTTGAATATAAATTACCGTTATTGGTAAAATGACGTTGTATATCTATTGTTTGATTCCCTGTGCCATGATCAAGGGTTGAGCTTGCATTAATGGTCAGGTTCACATCAATGTCAAGGTTTGTAAGCAGCCTAACGGTATCGGTACTTCCGCAGATAAGGTTATTGAATCGTTCGCCCGTTGGATCGGTTATGGTTTGCAAATCGGTTCCATTAAATGTAACTGTGGCGGTACCCGGTAAAAAATTCGCGTTATTGGTCCAGTTACCACCCACCGAAGTATTTAAATTATTGGCGTCAAATGTACCTGAAGTTATTAGAACGTTTTGTAAAATGGTAAGTGCATTGGCCTGTTGTGCAGTAGCATTATTGCTTAGAACGGTTAAATTTCCAACCGGCAATACTGTGCTTATGCGCATTGTTTGACCAGCAGGAGTTGCAGGGCTGCCAATTTGAAGCGTTCCACCGGTAACTGTACTACTAATAACCCCTGAAATAATTAATCCCAGGTTTTGCGCGCCTGTACCGCCTTCTCTTGGAATTATTATTGTGCCGCCTGAAATAATAACCACCGAGCCCGGACTTGTAATATTAAATGGCGCTAACGTGGTGCTTGATGTGGCGCCCACAGTTGGAACGGTCATCGTTCCGCCCGACATAACAAATCGCGATAAGTTATTGATGGTTGATGAAACATAACTTCCCGCAACATTTAAAGCTCCTGCATTAATGGTTATTTCTCCTCCGTTGGAAGTAATACCTTCGTTAGCTGCATCCCCAATGTTTATTGTTCCTGCAGTAAGCTTCAAATTTCCCTGGAGATTAAGGTTTCCGGTAAAATTAATTATTGCGTTCGTATTGCTAAGCGTAAAACCGGTTGTTGATCCGATTGAGAACGTTGCAGCAGTCGATACATTAATGGATGTTGCTGACGTATTTGCTAATCTAAAGGTTCCGTTAGTGAGCGTTAGAAAATTTTCCGGTGCCGAAAAATTGGTTGAAATAACATTCAAGGTATTCACGTCAGTTGTTCCCATATTTAAAACCATGGTGCTGAAATTATTTACAACTCCTGCTCCTGAAATGGATTGATTTCCGTTCTTAATGAAATTTGCCTGACATAAACTATTAGCATCGGCATTAAAATTAATTGTGCCGTTATTTACTATATTACCAATAACGTTTATGACATGAACGGCATCGGAAGCTGTGTTGGTAATAAACTGAGCTCCGCCCCTTACATCAATGTTATTGTTGACGTTTATTGTTCTCACTGTTCCATTGTTCCCAATTCTTAGAATTCCACTTATTCCCTGTCCTACGGTTAGGTCGTTACACAAAGCATCGGAATTTATTGTTATGGTATGACCATTTAAGATTGTAACGTTATCGGTAGCATTAGGGACCCCTACAGGGAACCATGATCCCGGATTGTTCCAGTTACCACTGGCTATATTAGAAACTTTATTGGTTGCCGGAAGTGTTGCCTGCGATCCCGAAAGTGCGGTACTCAAACATCCTTCGGTAACGGCATAAATTCTCCAGAAATATAAAGTACCCGGCAACAAACCTGTAACGTTAGTGCTAGTTGCGTTAGCTGCTGTTTGCGTAACAAAGCTATAATTAACACCATCGGTTGAATTGTAAATTACATAAGCCACTTCGTTTATAGCCCAGTTAGGCCAGTTAACCGTTATGGAGGTTTGTGTAACGGCCGTGTACGTAATTACACCTGCAGGATTTAAAGGCACAGGTGGTGTAAAACGAATTCTTGAATTGGTAGCGGGTATTGTTACCAGATTATTAGTCGCTGTATTGCTAAACGTAACCGTGTTGGCAATGTTTTGATTTTTTAATTGCGCTGCTGTTGGAGGGGCACCTAATGTAGGGCCATTAATACCCAAGGTATAATTAAAAGAAAATGTACCTGTGTTCATGTTCCCGTAAACAAAATCAACAACACCTGTTGTCTCGTAAAGCTTTATCTGATAATTTAAACTTGGTGTTGTATTTGTATAAACAGCCATGTTGATCCATTCAACTGTAAATACGCGATTTGGTGCTGTACCCGTTAATTGATAACGTATGCTGTTTCCCAATGGAGCGGAGCCTCCCTGAGCCGTTAGATCATCATAAAAAACAGCAAGGGCGGGCCGTGTACCTGAGCCGATTGCAGAAGCCGAAAAAGCTGAATTCTGATATCCAAAATCATCGGCCGTAGGTCCGCCATCATCGGTTGCGCTCGAAAAATCAATAAAACCATTGGTTGAGATCGACACTTTTGTATAGCGCGTTCCGTCATACCAAAAGTCGAAACCGATGGTTATAAAATCACTTCTGTTATCGTCCTGTTGAAATGCGCCTGTATTGTTACGCCATAAACTTACAGCATTGCCGCTTGTAACAATGCTTGTATACGTAAGTCCTGTTGTTCGGGATACCGCATAGTTAGCAATGCTTTGGGAAAATGAAGGCAGAGCCATCCCCAGCATAAACATAAAAAAAATAAATTTCATCATCAAGGCAAACAATGATACGCCTATTCAATGAAATTGGTTGAGGATATTAGACCAAAAATTGAATTGAGCTGATAAGACTACACCTGCAATGGATGAAAATTAATTAACTGATTTAAAGATGTTTAAAAAATATTAAATCGATTTAGTGTCTTACGCCTTCAACAACTACTGAGTTGCCTTAATTTTTTGAAGCCAGAAAGCTGAGTAAGCCCTGTACGTTGGAATTTAATTTGCCCTCTACTGAAAATGAAACCGGCAATATAATATCGACCCTTGAACCAAACTTAATAAATCCCATTTCGTCACCTTGTTTTACCTCATCGCCTACTTTGGAATAGCAAACAATTCTACGGGCTACGGCACCGGCAATTTGGCGTATCATGATCTCATTTTTACCATCGTTTACGACAACGGTTGAACGTTCGTTTTCGGTGCTCGATTTGGGATCCCAGGCAACTAAAAACTTTCCTGGATGGTACTTTACGTAAACCACTTTTCCTCCGGTTGGATACCAATTAACATGCACATTGAGTGGTGACATAAATACACTTAACTGTATACGTTCGTCATTAAAATATTCTTTTTCAAGTATGTGTTCAATTACCACCAACTTGCCATCGGCCGGAGAAATTATAATTGATTCGTTGATCGAAAAAACGCGTTTGGGAACCCTGAAAAACTGAATGACCAAATACAACATCACCACACAAAAAGCCA
>JAYUZA010000420.1:0-10685 GCA_043752145.1 Flavobacteriales bacterium | reverse complement strand
TATGGTATTCGGTTCGAATTTTCGCTTTTCATCTCCATTTTCATGATCTATATATGTACGTATAAAGGTGGAATGAAAACCATTGTAATTACCGACACGTTTCAAACTTTTTTTCTGGTAGGCGCGCTTGTATTATCGGTTATTGCCATTATGCAACAATTGCCCGAGGGAATTTCATTTAACGGGGTAGGGGGGGATAAAAATTATACGAAGATATTTTTCTTTGATGATTTTTATGCGAAAAACCATTTCATAAAAATGTTTTTGGGTGGAATGTTCATCACCATTGGTATGACGGGGTTGGATCAAGACCTTATGCAAAAGAATTTGACCTGTAAGAATATTAAGGAAGCAAAAAAAAACATGATCACTTTTAGTATCATTTTGGTTTTTATCAATGTTCTGTTCTTAATGTTGGGAGCAGTGTTGTTTACCTTTGCCGAGCTTAAAGGAATATCGTTACCAATGAATGATGTTACCGGAAAGATCGCCACCGATCAGGTTTATCCTACATTGGCATTTGGCGGTTATTTAGCCGGAGCAGCAGCCTTGTTCTTTATTTTAGGATTGACCGCTTCTTCGTATGCCAGTGCCGACAGTGCTTTAACTTCACTTACCACTTCGGTTTGCGTTGATTTTATTAATATAAATAAATATGATCTGCAAAAACGGGAATGGGTTCGTAAACTAACACATTTCATTATGGCATTTGTAGTATATGCAACCGTTTATATTTTATACTTAACAACAACCAGAAGCGCCATTGACAGTATTTTATTTTTAGCGGGATTAACATATGGACCCTTGATCGGATTATTTTTATACGGAGTATTTACAAAACGCGGAACCAACGAAGTGTTGGTGCCTGTGGTTTGTATTGCTTCGGCAACAATATCTTTTTTTCTCAGTTATTTTACGTCACAAAATCCGGATGGTTATCAATTCGGATATGAACTGATCCTTGTAAATGCTATTATTACATTTGTTTTATTGTATCTGACCGGAAAAAGATCAGGCCTTGAGGCGAACCAGGTTTCCCTCTAGAGTAATTTTTTCGGTTTCGGCAAGCCAGTTAATGACTTTCACCAGTTTATCCTTTTCCATTATCTCAACACTGGCGTTTAATTCTTGCAACGAATATTCTTTTACGTTGATCTTATCCAAAACGTATTTTACCAAACGCTCAAATTCAATGTTACTTAATTCAAGTTTATTTTGTGCCACGCAGGTATCGCATTTACCACAACGTTGTTTTGTTTTTTCGTTGAAGTAGGCCAGTAAGATCGTGTTTCGGCAGGTATCGTTGGTGTTGATATAGTTTTTAATGGCATTGATGCGTTTTTCGGCATTTATTTTGCGTGTATCATAGGCCAGTTTACTTATTTTAAAATCTCGTTCAAGAATTCGCGGCACCAAAAAAGTAATGAATGGCATATCGGTTTGTTCAATGTATTTAATAATTCCTGCTGCTGAAAGCTCTTTTAATGATTGTTTAATTTCATTGATACTCGACTTTAGTAAAGTGGCTAGATCAGCTTCTTTTATTTTAATAAACTCTTCAAATAAGCCGGGATACTTACGGAGCAATAACTTTGTAAGCTTATCATACGTCTCATTTTTAATTTGAAAATTGTACAACTCAAAATTGGTGACTTCAAATTTTATGCGCGATGGAGAAAACACCGCATCAGAAAGATCCAATATTCCATCCAGTTCCATTATTTTCAAAGAACTCAATACATCAACGGGTTTGTATTTATAAACGGCACAAAATTTTTCCATATCAAAAACAAAACTTTCGCTTTGACCCGACCCTACGGCCAGTTTAAAATAATTACCAATGGAAATATAAATGCTTCGAATTAATTCCTTATCCGGAAAACCAACGGTATGAAAATAATTCAAGTCCTCGATATCATTTTTATTATAGACAATAATTGCGTAGGATATTTTTCCATCTCGTCCTCCACGACCTGCTTCCTGATAATAGGCTTCAGGCGAATCGGGAAGGTCAAAATGAATTACGAACCTAACATCAGGCTTATCAATTCCCATTCCAAACGCATTGGTGGCAACAATAATTCGCGTATTGTTTTTTTTCCAGTCGCTTTGCGCTTTTTCTCTTTCGGCTGTTGGTATTCCCGCGTGATAAAAGCCGGCACTTATATTTATCTTGTTTAATTCCTGTGCCAATTCAACTGTTCTTCTTCGGTTACGGGCATAAACAATACCTGTTCCTTTTAATTTTGTACAAATATTTTTCAGTTCTTCGATCTTATTATCGGTTTTGCGACATACATAAATTAAATTGTTGCGTTCAAACGTCTGAAAAAATGTTTCCGAATTTTTAAATGCAAGTTTCTCCTTAATATCTTCCACCACTTCGGGTGTTGCGGTTGCCGTTAAGGCCAATACCGGAACATTGGGTAACAGCTTGCGCACTTCTGCAATTTTTAAATACGATGGCCTGAAATCATAACCCCACTGCGAAATACAATGTGCTTCATCAATGGCAATTAAATTAACTTTCATTTTTTGCACGCGAACTCGGAACAATTCGGTCTCCAAACGTTCGGGTGAAACGAACAAAAATTTAGGTTTTCCATACACGCAATAATCCAGGGCAATATCAATTTCGCGTTTATGTAATCCGCTGTGAACCGAAACCGCAATAATTCCGTTGGAACGTAAGGTTTCCACCTGATCTTTTATTAATGAAATTAGGGGTGAAATAACGATGCAAATACCATCTTTTGCCAAAGAAGGAACTTGGTAACAAATTGATTTTCCACCTCCTGTAGGTAACAAAGCTAAGGTGTCTTTTCCAGCCAGAACGGAATTAATAATATCTTCCTGCAAAGGCCTGAAACCGTTGTATCCCCAGTATTTAAGCAGTATTTCGTTTATTTTATTCAAACCCTGATAATTGCCAACAATCATTAATGTTGTTACAGCTATTACAAAAATACATATATTAGAGGGGTATAGCACTATTTTATGATCACTACAAAAACAAAAGTTGAGATTGAGGTTATTAAGTCTCAAAGCTCACGTATTTCGCAAGTTGATTTCAGCAATTTGCCTTTCGGCCGAATTTTTTCAGATCACATGTTTGTGATGGATTATAAAAATGGAGCTTGGGAAAAACCGCAAATTCGTCCATTCGAGAATTTTTCTTTCAGTCCTTCTATTGCGGCCATTCATTATGGTCAATCCATTTTTGAAGGAATGAAAGCGTATCGAAACAAGAATAACGAAGTTTTTATTTTCAGGCCCGACATGAATTACAAACGTATGAACCATTCGGCTCAACGTATGTGTATGCCCGAAATTCCTACCGATTTATTTGCTTCTGCATTGGAGCAACTCATCGATATTGACCGTAACTGGATCCCGAACGATGATGGTTGTGCATTATACATTCGTCCGTTCATGTTCGCTATTGATGAATTTGTAGGTATCAGACCAAGTGAAACATATCGTTTTTGTATTTTCACTTGTCCTGTTGGCCGTTATTACAGCGAACCGGTTCGTGTAAGAATTGAACCTTATTATTCGCGTGCAGTAGAAGGCGGAACCGGCACTGTTAAAGCTGCAGGAAATTATGGCGGTGCGCTTTATCCTGCAAAACAATGTCAGGATGCAGGATTTCACCAATTGGTTTGGACCGATGCAAAAGAACATAAGTATATAGAGGAATCGGGAACGATGAATGTAATGTTCATGATAGGCGATAAAATAATTACACCTGCTTTATCAGGTACTATATTGGATGGTGTTACGCGTAATTCTATTATTACCGTTGCAAAAGATTGGGGTATTACCGTTGAGGAACGTAAAGTTAGTGTTGAGGAAGTGATCACCGCTGCCGAAAACGGAACCCTGGTTGATGCCTGGGGAGCAGGAACGGCCGCTACTATTGCTCAAATTAAAGTTATCGGATACAAGGATAAAAAATACGAGTTATCAGACCTTGAAACCCGTCCGTTTACTACTAAGCTCATGGATTATTTTGACAAGTACCGCAGAGGGTTGTTAGAAGACAAGTTTGGGTGGAGGGTCAAAATTGGTTAGGTAACGGTTGTGAAAAAAGCAACCTTAAGCTCATCTTATTAGTAAAAGTACTATTACCTATGAGCCGAATTTCAACCATATTATTTTCCGTATTTTTTCTTCAGCTTTTTGCTGGTAGCGCACAGCAATTTACTGTTGCCTTAGAAATTGTAACCGATGAAAATCTTCCTGTAAACTATTGTCTTATAAAAGTGAAAGGCACCTTGTCTAATTTCACTTCTTCAAAAGCAGGGAATATTTATTTTAATTCGAAGATCCTCACCGAAAGCAGTTTTAAATTGATATGTACAGACTTGCGTTTTGAAGCGTATGAAAAGGAGTTTTCAACCAAAGCAAACAACGATACCAACGATACTTTAAACATTAAAATTGTGTTGGAACCTTTTGTTTTAGTAGGTCCCGATATTTATTCGAAACCGCAAATAGTTTATCAAAACAAGAAATTAAATGTGCAGGATTTTGAATTTGTGGGTGAAAATATTTTGTTATTGACCTATGAAAAGCGCCCCGGCCATAATACACGTTTGGTTTTGACGGATGAAAAAAACACCGTTATTTCATCCTATTTTTTGGACAATGATGCAAGTAAAATGGAAAAGGATTACGAGGGAAAAATTCATGTTTTGGCAAGTGACTTTGTTTTTGGCGTAACAATTTATGAAGATCAGATCTATCTTTTAAAGGAGGATAAAAGCGCGTACGAAAGTTTTTTAAAACCCTTGGTCCATAAAAGTGATGATCAGATATATTTTTCCAATTACGCGTGGCATTATCCCGCATTTACGTATTACGCTTTTAATACGACCGACAGCACTTATAAAAATTTGAAATACGTTGAGGATAAATTCATGTTGGGAATGTATCGTGCCGAGTATAAATATGTTGATACACGCACAAAACTGGAAGCCTACCGAATGCAGGAACGCACCGGAGTGGATAAGGAAATATGGGCCGCAGTTTGGAACGGATTCCCCAATTCACTTTATTATAAACCGGTGTATGCACCCATCTTCGCTCGCAACGACTCGGTTCTTTTATTCGATCATTATTCAAACCAGCTTTTTTATTTTGATGATGAAAATAATTTGCTCGATTCGGTTTCCATCAATTATCATTTAGGTAAAGAGGCTTCGAATTGGAAAAAGCAATTGATCATGGATGATATCTCGAAGAAGATCTACAATGTTTTTGAAAAGAACGGTACATATATGTTGGTTGAATTGAATGCGCTTGGACAAGCAGTTTCTACTATAAATCTTCAGTATAAATACCCCGAAAAAATAAAAATTCACAACGGTTATGTTTATTTTAACTATCGTCCGTTTGAATCGCTTCAAAATAAATATCTCTACAAACAAGCCCTGAAATAGGCTTTATTCGGGACATTCGTCCATTTTCGGGTACCTGCACTCCTAGGTATATCTCTCAATTCACATATTTGGCGTATATTAACTGGTATCGGAGGGCAACCTTTCGCTTATAAGCCGTCAATTATAAAGAGGTTTATTTACCTTTATATTGCAAATGAAATTAATTTTTAAAATATTTCTTTTTCTATCGACCTGGTTTTTTGTAAAAAATTCATCAGCACAAGGTGTCGACTGTTTTAATGCCGATCCTTTTTGTACCGGAAGTACTGAAAACTTTCCGAATGTAACCGGTGATCCCGGGCTCGGGTCAATTGGCTGTTTGGGATCAAGTCCTAATCCTGCATGGTATTATTTAAATATCGCGACTTCGGGCGATATTAATATTCATATTGAACAGTATGACTTGTTTGGAAGTCCAATAGATGTTGATTTTATTTGTTGGGGTCCGGTTACCTCGGTAGCTACCGGTTGTGGAACAGGTATTCCTGCAACGTCATCGGTCGATTGTAGTTATTCGGCAGCGGCTGTTGAGGATTGTTATATCCCAACTGCACTTGCAGGTGAAACATATATTCTTTTACTAACGAATTTTGCCGATCAACCGGGTAATATAACATTTTCACAAACCAGTGGAACCGGTGCAACCGATTGTTCAATTTTATGCGGACTATCGGGCTTAACTGCAGTTCCGGGATTTTGTGATGTATTTACAAATACCTATACGCTTGATGGAAGTTTAAATCTTGCAACGCCTCCTACAACGGGAACATTAACCGTTTCTACCAGTTGCGGAGGTTCCCAGGTTTTTGCTGCACCGTTTCCTGCCACCATCAATTATTCTATTTTGGGAATGCCGGCCGATGGTTCACCTTGTACTGTAACGGTTTCACTTTCGGCCGATACTTCCTGTACTGCAACAACAACTTTTATTGCGCCTTTAGGATGTACGTGTTCCATTTCCTCAGTCACAGCATCACCTACCGCTTGTAATTTAGTAACAATGTCGTACGATGTATCGGGTGTAATTACGTTCGTTAATTCACCACCCGCAGGCAATTTAACCGTTAGTTCTTCCTGCGGAGGTTCACAGGTATTTTCAGCACCATTCACCAGTCCGTTAGCTTATACTATAACGGGAATTCCCGGAGGCTCGTCAGGACCATGTACCATTACAGCAGTTTTTAGTGCGATACCCGCATGTACTTTACCGCAAAATTATACTTCACCAAATTGTTGTGCAATGACAGTGAATACAGTTTCAACACCAGCCTTATGCGCATCAACATGTGATGGAACAGCTACAGCAACTTTTGCAGGAAATATTTCATCATCGGTTACAATTGTTTGGCAGGATGCCTTGGGAAATCCGATTGGACAGACCGGATCAACTGCAACAGGATTATGTCCTGGTACATATATTGCTTCTGTTTCTGATAGCACTATATGCACCGTAACAAGTACAATAGTTGTGGGAGCTTTAAATGATCCAACTATTGATGCAGTTAACATTACACTACCTTCCTGTAACGGAGTTTGTGATGCTGTGATTAACCTTGTAACGACCAATGCCGATCAATTCTCGATCAATAACGGAGCTACTTTCTCGGCATCACCAACATTTAATTCATTGTGTGACGGAAATTATATAATTATTATTACAAATCCGAACGGTTGTACTGCAACGCAAACCGTGACAATTACCGATCCGCTTTTATTGGTGGTGAATTTAAATTCGGTTAGCAATGTTTTGTGTACAGGCCAATCTAACGGTTCAATTTCTATTTCAGTGGGTGGTGGCACATTTCCATTCACCTATAGCTGGACCGGAGGAAGTACCCTTCAAAATCCAACGGGATTACCTGCCGGAAGTTATACCGGTGTAGTTATCGATGCAAATGGTTGTACAGCAACCGTTATTGCGAACATAACCGAACCAACACCGCTTACCTTTAGTTTTACGGAGACCGATGCCACTTGCTATGGACAATGTAACGGTATACTCACTTCTGCAGCAGCAGGAGGCACCACACCATACAATTTTGCATGGACAGGTCCTATCAATTTCAACACAGCAAATTCTAACGTTGCCTGTGCAGGGGTTTATACTTTATTGGTGACCGATAACAATGGTTGTTCGGTAACAAGCGCTCCTATAACGGTGGGGCAACCGGCTCCTTTAGTGATCAATTATGTATTAATTGACAATGAAAAGTGCTATAATGATTGTAACGGAAAAATTGAAATTAATGCCACAGGCGCTACCTTTTACAGTATTGATAATGGAGCAACGTTTGGCGTGTCAACAATATTTTCACCGCTTTGTGCAGGAACATATACAATTGTAATACAAGATGTTTTGGGCTGTAATGCCACGCAAACAGTTAATGTGATAAGTCCGGCCCAGGTCATTTCAGATTTTACATTTACACCGAATCCCGCTGATCTTTTCAATACAACTGTTCAGTTTACAAATTTGAGTCAGGCTGCAACAATGTACAACTGGACGTTTGACAGTTTAGGTTTTTCGGGACAATTTTCACCGGTTTTTGATTTTCCGCTCTATGTAGCCGACACCTATTATGTTTGTCTGGCAGTAGTGAATGATTCGGGATGCGTTGATACAACTTGTTTGAATGTACCTGTAAACGATTATACATTTATTTATTTGCCCAATACATTTACACCGAATGGAGATGGGAATAACGATATTTTTATTCCTTTTGTAAATTTAATTGATAATAGTTCGTATCAGTTTTTGATCTTTAACCGTTGGGGAGAAGTTATTTTCTCCACCGATGATCCAACAAAAGGATGGGATGGTACACATAATCAAATCAAAAGTAAAGAGGATGTTTATGTGTGGAAAGTGAAAGCCAAAAGCGCCTTAAATGCCGAGAAAAAAGAGTGGGTAGGCCACGTAAATCTGCTTCGGTAATTTAAATATTCCAACATTCGTGTTATAATCATTCTAAAATCTAAAAAATAACAAGTTTTATTGCCTTTCGTGTAATTTTCATTGGCGCTCACACAACTTTGACTTAAATTCACGTCAAACATAACATAGGCCTAATGATTATGAAATTACGAATTTTACTCCTCTCAATCATCCTTTCTTCCTTTGTAACTATTGGAAAATCACAGGGAACGGATTGTTTCACCGCTGACCCCTTTTGTACGGGAACTACAGTAACTTTTCCAAATTCTACCGCTACAGCAGATCTGGGGACCATTGGTTGTTTATCAACCTCACCAAATCCAGCCTGGTATTATCTTGATATAGCAACTTCGGGCGATATTAATATTCACATCGAGCAGTTCGACACTTTTGGAAATCCTATTGATGTTGACTTTATTTGTTGGGGTCCGGTTACAACGGTAGCTTCAGGATGTGGTGGAGGTATTCCATCAACTTCATCAGTTGATTGTAGTTATTCGGCTGCTGCCGTTGAAGATTGTTATATCCCAAGCGCGCTTGCAGGTGAAACCTATTTGTTGTTATTGACAAACTTTTCGGATCAACCGGGAAATATCACGTTTTCACAAACAAGTGGAACAGGTGCAACCGATTGTTCTATTCTTTGCGGTGTAACAGGATTTACGGCAGTGCCGGGTGCCTGTAACGCGGCAACAAATCTTTATAACGTTAGCGGAACATTAAGTCTTACAGGTGCACCTGCAACAGGAACAGCAACCTTTACAAATAGTTGCGGAGGAGCTCCCATAGTAGTTGCAGCACCATTCGGTGTGAGCATTCCATACTCATTTACAGGTTTAACATCCAACGGTGCGGCATGTACCGTGTCGGTTGTGTTTTCGGCCAACGCTTCATGTAATTCAACTGTGAATTATATTGCTCCGGCATCCTGCACTTGTACGGTTACGAGTTTTACTGCAGTTCCCGGAGCATGTAATACAACAACAAATCTTTATACGGTTTCAGGATCGGTAGCACTTACCGGAGCACCCGCTACAGGAACAGCAACGTTCACGAATAGTTGTGGAGGAGCTCCCGTGGTAGTTGCTGCACCATTTGCCGCAAGTATTCCATATTCATTTGCTGGTTTAAATTCAAATGGGGCACCTTGTACTGTATCCGTGGCATTTTCCGCTAACCCTGCATGTAACTCAACTGTCAATTATACCGCACCCGCACCATGTACCACTTCTTGCGTAATCACATTCTTTAATGCCAACGTAAGTGCACCTACTTGCGGACCGTTAGGTGGAACATATGGAATTACAGGAACAATAACTACAACCGGAGCGCCCGCAACCGGAACGCTAACCGTAAGTACTACCTGTGGTGGTTCTCAGGTTTTTGCTGCTCCATTTGCAGGTTCTATCCCATATAGTTTAGCCGGTTTGACAGCCAATGGCGCAGCCTGTACCATAACGTGTGTATACAGTGCAAATCCGGCTTGTACACAGTCAATAGCATACACAGCTCCCAATTGCCCGTGTAACATGGATAATTTATTCGTGAACATTGGAGCTTGCGATGGTTTAACAAATACTTATTCGGTAGATATTGATCTTGCTTTTAGTTCGCCTCCGGCTGCAGGTACGTTAACTGTTGATGTTTGCGGAACCATTCAAACGTTTTTTCCTCCGTTCACTTCACCAATGACAATTCCGTTTACAGGAATGCCGGTGGGTGTTGGTACATGCAATGTTACCTGTACATTTAGCGCAAGCCCCGGTTGTACAATAGGATTGAGTTATACCGCTCCGGCCGATTGTTCTTGTCCGGCCGATGCAGGTACTTTCACAAGCACACTTAACGGTAGCGGAACAACAAATTACATTACCTGTTATGGTGATGACGTTGATATTATTGGCAACGGAGACTTTGTTCCACCTACCGATAATACCCCATTATTTGGAATCACCTATGATCCGGGATTATGGTTAATGGTATATTCATGCCCTCCAACTGTTTTCGCACCCAATGATCTTTTTGATCCAATTACAGGAGCCCCAACAGATCCTTGTTATATTGGAATAGAAAGCACTGCCGATGGAGTATGGAATATTGTAAATACCACGGGTGACGGATCTACTTTATATTATGTTCCCATTACTATGTATAGCATGGTTGACGGATATTATTCGGTTACAAATTCAGCTGTTAACTGCTACGAATTAGGTGCTGCTGTCCCGGTAACTTTTTTACCGGCTATTACTGCAGTTGGAGTTCAAAACTGCGCAGCAGGAACCGTAACCATTACTGTTAGCGGTGGT
>JAYUZA010000419.1:0-4358 GCA_043752145.1 Flavobacteriales bacterium | reverse complement strand
CTGGGAACAATACAAAATTATTGAGCCCAAGTTTCATGCACGATTCAATTTCACCTAAAACCAGGTCGGGTGACCAGCGAAAATTTCCCGGAAGGGATTTCACTTCGCTTTTTATTTTTTTACCATCCACCAAAAACAAGGGGTAAATTAACTGGCTTGTATTTACCTCGTTTTCGCGCACCATATTGCGAATGGCTGCCGATTTTCGGTTTCTTCTTGGTCTTATTAACATGTTCAATTTTTTCTAAAGATAATGGTTTTTAAATTAGTAATTTGTCACGATAATGTCACAAAAAGCGACCTTCATTAGCAGTGTTTGTAACTGGGTAATTGAGCATCACGGTGCCAACTTACACGAGGTTACCATTGTGGTGCCCGCTAAAAGGTCCATTCGCTTTTTTTCCAATGAACTAGTGGCACAATTTACGGCTAAGAATAAAGCATCCATCCTTCCCGAAATTATAACCCTCACTGATCTTTTTGACCAACTATCTCCACTTTCAAAACTCACTCAGGTGGAACTTATTTTTCATTTTTACAAGGTGTACTGTCAATTGGAAAATAATCCCGAGAGCTTCGATCAGTTTTTTACCTGGGCTCCATCATTGCTCAGCGACTTCAACGAAATTGATAATTATTTAATTGATCCGGTAAATTTGTACAAGGACCTTCGCAATATAAAAGAACAGGAAATTATTATTGAAGGCTGGAGTTTTGAGCGACCACAACTTAGTTCAAGTCAAACTATGCTCAACGATTTTTGGTTGAAATTCCCCGGCTATTATAAACACTTAAAAAATTATTTACTCGAAAATAAAATTGGCTATAGCGGATTAATAAATCGCACCATTGCGGCCGATGCCGAAACTGTTTTCGCGAAACTGCAAAACCGCACCTATGTTTTTGCGGGATTCAATGCAATGACTAAATGCGAAATTGAGGTCATCAATCATCTCATCGAGAATAAAAAAGGCAAAGTATTCTTCGATACTGATTACTACTATGTAAAAGATGAATTGCATGAAGCAGGTTTATTCATGCGCAATCATATCAAGGATTTTAATGGAAATGTTGAATTTATTAATGCCAATTCACTGGTAAGCGCGCCCAAAAACATTGCGTATTACGAAAGTAATGGTGAAGCCCTGCAATGCCAGGAAGTGGTAAAACAATTACAATTGTTGAAACCAAATGAACTGGAAAAAACGGCCATTGTATTATGCAACGAGCAATTACTTCCTATTCTTATCAACGCTTTGCCAAAAGATCTACTTCGGGTGAACGTTACCATGGGTTGGCCACTAAAATTTACCAAGGCCAACGATTTTTTCAATGCGCTCATCGACCTGAATATTGCTTTTTCGCGCAACAAGAATTTTATTCAGCATGAACTCATCGATTATTTTATTTTGGCAGCTAATTCTTTTTTGGAAAAGAATGTTGTCAATGTTGGTGGGGTTTCCTCAAGATCTGAATTGTTAACGGCCTATGAAAACACATCCATTGGCGGTATTGTTAGTTCGGCAACACGTTCCATCACACAATTCCTTAACGCTTGCTTAAAATATATTGGGCAGGAATTAAATGCACTTGACAACGAATCCATCAATACCGAGGTATTGGCGCATTACAACGAAGTGTTCAACAAAATTTTATTGTTACCGGGCTTTGAAGAACATATTTCAAGCTGGTATATATTCAAGCAACTTTTCAATAAATTTACCCGCAATTATCCCATTGCTTTTTTAGGCGAACCCTTAGCAGGAATTCAAGTCATGGGTATGTTGGAAACACGTGCGCTTGATTTTGATACCGTATTTATTCTCTCGGCCAATGAAGGGTTTCTACCTGCACAACAATTGTATACCGGGTATATTCCGTATGACTTGCGCGCGCATTATAAATTACCAGGCAAGACCGAACAGGACGCTGTTTTTGCCTATTATTTTTACAGGCTTTTGCAGTTCAGCAAAAATGTACATATTTTATACAACACACAAAACGAATTATTGCAACAATCGGAGCGAAGCCGATACATATTGCAAATTGAAAAGGAATTAGTCGAGAAGAATCAAAACATTACGTTGACAACAAAAGTAGTTGATGCGCGCCTTGATAAAATTGCTAAACATTTTGAGGTAGAAAAATCACCTTTTTATTTTGAGAAATTAAATCAACTTATGCAAAGCGGATTCTCGGCCAGTATGATGTTGACCTTTTGCAAATGCAAACTCGATTTTTATCATAAATACATTTTAGGATTTAAGGAAGCGAAGGATCCGCATGTTTTGGATGAATCGGGAATAGGAAATATGGTTCATCATTATTTTCACGCCATTTTTTCAAAGATCACCAATGAAAAAACAAGTACTGAATTCTTTAAACATGAATTGAGTTTGCTTAACAAAACGATAGCCACCATCGTTGAAACAAGGTTCCCAACATTTAATTTTACTTCGGGGCAAAATTTCCTTGCCATGCAAATGGTCATGAAAATGATCTCGAGTTTTTTGCAAAAGCAATCGCAAGCCGACAATGAAAATGTTCTATTGGGAAAAACGGTGATAGGTTCTGAAATTGAATCGGCTGTTGAACTTACTGTTTCCAATAATAAAGTAAAATTGAAAGGTAATATCGATCTCCTACTTAGGGACGATGCGAATAATTATTTTGTATTTGATTTTAAAACAGGTCGAGTAAACGAAGGCGACCTCGAAGTAAGTGGTAAAAAAGAATTATCATTTAAGTTTTTTACCGACCACGATAAATTAATGCAATTGCTTATTTACAAAAAATTGGTAGAGGATAATTACAAGGTAAATTCCATTATAGCATACATTATTCCATTGGCAACAGGTTCAAGCAAGAGTTTAGCAACAAATGTGAAGGATGCGACTGACGAAGAAATTCGTGCGCAGTTTTTTAACGGTGTAATAAATGAAATGTTGAACAAAAACAATTTGATCGTTCACTCGGAGAATAGTATGTTCTGTGAATTTTGCTACTAGAAAAAAATTCGGGGAAGATGCTGTTGTTGGGTTGGGAGTAAATGCGATCTTCCCCTGAATCTTTTTAAAACCAGCGAAATTAGGAGGTAGCAAGTAACCTAACTTCAATATATAAGACGAATGGGGTAAAAAAAGGTTGCTTTGGGTTTTAGGGGGTCAATTTATAACCTACACCCCGTATTGAATGAAAGTATTTCGGGGCCTTTGGATCATCGTTAAAGATCTTACGAAAGCTAAGTATATAATTATCAACTGTTCTTGAAGTAGTCTCCACTTCGTTACCCCAAATGCGGGTCATAATAAGTTCACGCGAAACAACTTTACCGGCATTTTCAAACAGTAAAATCAACAATTGAAGTTCCTTTTTTCCGATGTCCGACACCACTTTATTTTTGAAAATAATTTCAAAGTTATCGATATTGACCTGATAATCACCGATTGTAATTTGATTTAAGACAGGAATATTTTCAATATTTTTTAGGTGAATTTTTATGCGCAGCAACAATTCTTCAAGGTTAAATGGTTTTAGTATGTAATCGACCCCGCCTGTTTTTAGCCCTTTTATTTTGTCCTTATCATCGCCCCGGGCGGTCAAAAATATGATGGGTATTTTTGGATGCGCTGCAAGAATTTTTGTGGCGGTTTCAAATCCGTTTAACACCGGTATCATTACATCCAATAAAACTAAGTCGGGGCTTTTACTTTCAACCAATTCCAGTGCTGTTTTACCATTGTTGGCCTTATAGCATTCGTATCCCTCGGCTTCTAAATTCATTAAAAGCAATTCCATTAAATGGACTTCATCTTCAACTATAAGTATGCGTGGTTTCATGGGTATTTCCTCTCAAAAATAAGGATAATTATGAAAGGCAATGCTATTAAGTTATATCTATGCTCTGTTAGGTCTCAGGTTGCACGCGCAGCTGCGACCTGACAGATCTGAACGTAGATTTTTTGCATTGGCTTTACCATTTTGTCTTCACTCTCTCTAAATTATTTACATTCGTACCCAATGAGCACAACTCCTCCCAAAGTTAAAGTATCAAAAGACGCGTTTAAAAAAGCAAGACGTGTTTTTGTTTATGTAAGACCGTATCGCATTCCGTATATTTTAAGTTTTATTTTTTTGGTACTCACCAGCATGACCACCATGTTGTTCCCAATGCTTATGGGAAAAATGGTGGAAGCAAAAAATAGTAGCACTACAGATATTAATTTACTGGATTTTGCCAATATAAATTCATTGGTGCTTTTATTGTTCCTTGTATTTGCAGCGCAATCTATCTTTTCATTTTGCCGAATTTATTTTGGAACGATAGTAGTGGAAGGTGCCATGAAGGATCTTAGGGC
>JAYUZA010000418.1:0-4383 GCA_043752145.1 Flavobacteriales bacterium | reverse complement strand
TGCCGATTTGCGTGCTGTACAGGAAATGTTGGGACATGAATCAATTACTACAACTGAAATTTACACGCATTTAGACAAGAAATTTTTAACCGAGACCATTAAAAACTTTCATCCTCGTAAATAACATATGAAACATTTAGAGATCTTAAAAAAAGATAAAAAGTTGGCCGTAATAATTAAGTCAACCACACCCTACGCACCAAAAAAAGAAACCGATGTTTATTATACGCTTATGCGTTCCATTGCGGGTCAGCAATTATCGGTAAAGGCGGCAGATACCATTTGGAACCGGTTTACCGATCTGTTCCCGCAAAAGTATCCAACTGCAAAAGCAGTTATCAAAATGCATGAAGACAAAATGCGTGGTGTTGGCTTCTCGTATCAAAAAGCCGGTTATTTAAAAAACATCGCGCAGTTTTCACTTACCCAGAAAGTAGAATACGAGCATCTGAAAAAACTCAAGGATGCCGAAATAATTGAATATTTGACACAAATAAAAGGTGTGGGAAAATGGACCGTTGAAATGTTGCTGATGTTCTCATTGTGTCGTAAAAACGTTTTCCCAAGCGGTGATCTGGGAATTGTAAATGGTATGAAAAAAGCCTATACCCTTAAAGAAGAAGGCAAAGCCCTTCAATTGAAATGCGAAAAAATTGCCGAAAACTGGCAGCCTTACAGGAGTATGGCCTGTTTCTACATATGGCCTTATAAGGATAGTAAATAATATTTTGAAAAATCGATGTGTTTATCATAAATACATTAACTTTATTCACCCGTGAATTTTTATTTATTTAAACAATATTTTCTCATTCGAGCACTTTTCGTTGGTGCATTTCTTTGCCAAATCCTTTTAGTAGATGCACAAAATACCCGATTCCGACATTTATCGGTTGACGATGGTTTGGCACAAAATTCAATAAATGCCATGACACAGGATAAAAACGGTTTCATGTGGTTTGGGACTACCGGAGGATTAAACCGATATGACGGAACTGAGTTTAAATCATTCAGACATCGCTCCAACGATTCCACCACCATTTCTGACAATAATATTCTTTTTGTTTTTGCTGCTTCAGATAACGTTTTGTGGATTGGTACACGCTATTCAGGATTGAACCGTCTTGATCTGAAAACAAATAAAATTACGCGATTTAAGGTAGTGCCGGGAACACAAGATAATTTGAACGACATGAATATGTTGTGTGCGGCCGAAGATAAAAATGGCATTTTATATTTTGGAACAAATCATGGAGGTATTAATGTTTACAATAAAAAAATCGGAAAATTTACCTATATAACGCATGATCCTAAAGATGCCAACTCCATTGCCAGTAATTCAATACGCACAATGGTATTTGACAAACAGGGTAAATTATGGATCGGGCATTCGTTCCATGGAGGAATGAGCTGTTATAATACCATTACTAAAAAAGCCATTCGATTTAGTGAGGGAGAAGCAAATCCGAACAGGAAAATTAACGGCACCAATTCGGTAAAAGCACTTTTTTGTGACAGTCATAACCGCATTTGGATAAGCACCTGGTCGGGTGGAATAAACGTTTATGATCAACGTCAAAATAAAATGTATTCGAATTCGGCACCGCCTATGGACCCATATTTTAAACCATATTCAGCTACCAAAAGTCGTATTGATTCAAGTTTCGCAATTTCAACAAGTGATAATAAATTCGGTTGTTTGAAAGATGCGCGAATGGTTTTTGGATTTACCGAGGATCGATATGGAAATATATGGATTGCAACTGTTGAGCAAGGTTTGATCAGTTTAAACGCACAGTTTGGAAAAATGCGTCAATTTAAAAATAATCCCAATGATGCAAGCAGTATTTGTGACAATAACCTTTTGAGTATATATGTTGACAAGAGCGGTATTGTTTGGGCAGGATCGTTGAGCTCAGGTTTAAGTATTTTTAATCCTTACAGCGATAAGTTCGGATATTACAAAGCCGACTCAAATCAACCATTCTCAATGGCTAATAGTCAGGTTTGGTCATTGCATGTTGGAAAATATTCGCATAGGACATTTGTTGCTGTTTTGGGTTTTGTCTACTCATTTGATTCGGAAAAAAACAGGTTTACCAATTATGTTGTGACAAAAAAAGGAGAATCGCTTTTACACCCCCAATCCATTGTGCAGTCTATTTTAGAAGACCATAAGGGGAATTTATGGATATCGGTCAACGGTTCGGGTGTTTTTGTTTACGATACATTATCAAAAGTGCTTAAGAACTATAATTACAAATATGGTGACACAACACAACTAGCGAACAGTACGGTAAACTCCATTTTTGAGGACAAACATCATGCTATTTGGCTGGGAGTCGATAGTTGGGGAATTGACAAATTTTTACCTGAAACCCAAACCTTCAAACACAACTATTATAAACCCGGAGATAAAAACAGGATCAATGCCGATATAGTAAGGCATATTACCGATGACAAAGAGGGTAATTTATGGATCTCGACCGATTCGGGTATTAATATCTTAAATCCAATAACGGAAAAGATATTTACAATGAAAGTAGCTGCCGGAGAAAACAAAGGTATTCCCAGTAACGATATACAAACCGTTTACCGCGACAAACGAAATAAAATGTGGATCGGAACAACAAATGGGCTTTCTTTTTATGACGCTGAAAAAAAAGAATTTATTGACTATACCAAAAAATGCGGTGTTTCCATGAATGGAGTTTATGGAATGAGTGAAGATCTGAACAATAATTTATGGCTTTTATCGGCCAAAGGCGTTACACGATTTAATACGGTAACCCTGCAATGGAAAGATTACGATGTTTCAGACGGATTACAAAGCAACGAATTTCCTTCAAACATTATTGCATCAATAGAGAACGGATACATTATCATGGGCGGTTCAAAAGGATTAAACTATTTTTTACCTGAATTGCTTACCGAGAACAGCAATACTCCAAGCGTAGTGCTAACCAATTTTTTATTACGAAACCATCCTATTAAAACTAAAAGCGATATTTCATACCGCAGAGGCGTAAATTTAAATTACGATCACTATTTTTTCACCATTGAATTTGCCTCGCTTGATTATACCAATACGAATAAAAATAAGTACAAATACAAATTAGAAGGTTTTAATGACGAATGGGTTGAGTTGGGAAATAAACGCCAGGTTACATTCGTGAACCTTGATCCGGGTGAATATTTATTTCGTGTAGCCGGTTCAAACAACGATGGAGTATGGAACGAAGAAGGCGCGACTTTAAAGATCGTGATAACGCCACCGTTTTGGAAAACAAAATGGTTTTACACATTGTGTATTATAACGCTCATACTTTTAGTGTATTCGTTTATCAAATTCAGGGAACGAAAACTCACCAAAGAAAAGGTTGTGCTGGAAAGCAAAGTTAATTTACGCACACACCAGTTAAAAGAGGAAAAAGAAAAAGTTGAAGAAGCCAATAAGGAAATTAAGGATAGTATAAATTATGCTCAAAAAATCCAGCATGCCATAATGCCAACCGAGGAAGATTTTAAAAAAACATTGCCGCAATCATTCATATTGTTTAAACCGAAAGATATTGTGAGTGGTGATTTTTACTGGATCTCGCATTTACCCGAAGGAACTGTATTGTATGCAACGGCTGATTGTACGGGGCACGGTGTTCCCGGTGGATTCATGAGTATGCTTGGAACAACTTTTTTGAACGAAATTGTAAATGAAAAAAATATTACCGATCCTGCAAAAGTGTTGGGTATTTTACGCGAAAAGGTAATTGCAGCCTTGAAACAAACAGGTGTTGAAGGGGAGAATAAGGACGGGATGGATATTACATTGATAAAACTTGATTTGCGAAATAATTCACTTGTGTATGCGGGGGCTAATAATCCCCTATGGATACAACACAACGGTGAAAACACCATTACCGAATTAAAACCCGATAAACAACCCATAGGTTATTATGTGAACCAGGCCGAATTTACCAATCATACACTGCACTTGCAAAAAGGTGATTGCATTTTTAGTTTTACAGATGGGTTTGCCGATCAATTTGGCGGACCAAAAGGAAAAAAATTCAAATATTCAACGTTGGAGAAAATTTTGCTAAGCCTTGACAAGAACGATCTCAAGACCGCTTCTGAAAAACTGAATGAGGTTTTTGAGGAATGGAGAGTCTGGGGTATAGAAGGAGAAAAGCGCGTATATGAACAAACCGATGATGTATGTGTTATTGGAGTGAGGATTTGAGAAGTGAAAAAGAAAGCGGCAGTGGCAGCCAAATAATGTTTAATTAATTTTGAATTAACTTTTCTCGATTACCTTTACACCATGAGCTATCCAGATATTGTTACAAGTTGCGGTGTGTTTTTTATACTGCTTGCTTTTTTACTTAC
>JAYUZA010000417.1:0-4389 GCA_043752145.1 Flavobacteriales bacterium | reverse complement strand
TGAAATTAATTTTACGTACAATGTAAATGGAAATGCCGTGAGCAAACAAGTTCGCAATGTTATGTATCAGGTAAACGTTGATGGAAATAAAATTGCAGCCAAAAGTAAATTATCGGTAAAAAATACCGGTAAAGGATTGTTGTATGTGCGCGTGGTGGTTGAAAAAGTACCAATGGCAGGCGACAGTGTAAGTGCTGTGAACAACAACATTAATCTTGCTATAAATTATACCACCTTGGATGGTTCACCGTTGAAAGTAGATGAAATAGAACAAGGAACCGATTTTGTTGCCGAGGTAACAATTTCAAATCCGGGATCACGCGGGTATTTAACCGAGATGGCCCTGAATCAAATTTTTGCCAGCGGATGGGAAATTCACAATACGCGCATGGATAATTTTGACGCGGCTATGCAAACCGATATTGTAACCTATCAAGATTATCGAGACGACAGGGTGTATAGTTATTATAATATTGGCGCAAGTTCAAGTAAAACAATTCGAATACGGTTGAATGCCGCATATGTTGGAAGGTATTATTTACCAACGGTAACCACCGAGGCGATGTACGATAACAGCATTTATGCGAGGGTTCCCGGAAGATGGATAAAGGTGGTGACGCCTAAGAAAGAGGAAAATATTACTAAAAATAACTAATGCATCCGTTATTCGTTGTTCGGGTGCATGGGAGTGAAAAAATGGGAGTGAAATAACATAGGAAACATATGATAAATTACACTGTAATAGCAGCTGTCGTTGCTGCTGCAATAGCCTTAATAGTTTGGCTGGTGCTACGCAATAAAAAAGACAAGAAAGAATTTGAGCAGGGCTTGAATAATGATTATTCAAAGCCAAAGGATGATGAGAATGAGATGTAAAAAAATCGTTATTCGTTGTTTTGGGGTGTGGTTTGACAAATTAAAAAATGGGTGTGGGATTGGACTGACATATAATTTACAAACACGAAGAATGAGAGTTCAACGATTCCACTAAATAAAATAATGACATAGTTAAATGAAATATTACAGAGCCGGAGGGAAGCCTCCGGCTTTTTTATCGGAATTATGTAAATCATTTTCACAATAGCATAACAAAACTATAGGCATTTAGGTTCTTCTTTGTATTTAAAGATAACCTCATGAAAATATTAATAGCCACTGACGATTCGGAACATAGTAAAATAATGTTGACTGAATTTTCGAAACGGACATTTTCACCGTCCACCAAAATAAGGCTGGTATCGGCTTACGAGATATCTTCCTATGTAACAGCTAACCCTGATATGGGAGCCTGGAGCATGTATTACAACAATGCTGTTGAAAGATCAAAAGATCTGGCGAACGATTCAATTAAAAAAGGGATAGCATTGATCAAAAAGAAACAACCTAAATTATCGGTTACAGGCGCGGCTGTTGAAGGTGGTGCCAAAAAAATAATTCTTGCCGAAGCCGAAAAATTTGGAGCCGATTTGATCGTTGTTGGATCGCACGGCCGTGGTTTTGTGTCGGGCCTATTGATGGGTTCAGTTTCTCAATCAATAGCCCTATATGCAAAATGCTCGGTTGAAATCGTAAGGAATCCCCATAAAACTAAAGCAAAAAAATAACCGACCCAAAATAACAATAAATTAAAACAAATTATTTATGGCATATAACGAAGGATATAATTTTTTAGGAATGCATCTTTTTTGGTGGGTTTTTTGGGGTGTTTTCTTATTCTGGATATTTGCCATTCCTTTTCCTTTTCCGGGGCAGCGAAAAAGAAATTATACGCCATTGGAAATTTTGGAACAACGCTTTGCAAAAGGAGAGATATCTTCACGTCAATTTGAAGAAGATAAAAAAAGTCTTGGATCAAAATAATTACCGATGTGCTTTTCAACAGAAGCCAGTTTTGTTTCCGGTGGTGTTCTTGCCGTTATAGGCGTTGCAACAATTACGAAAATAAAATCGCCATCGCAAATAATTTTTGCGGTATTTCCGCTCATTTTTTCGGCACAACAGTTTATTGAGGCCTTTGTTTGGATAGGTTTGACCGATCCCGAATACTCTAGTATGGGACACATTTCAGCATACATTTTCATCTTTTTTGCGCAAGTACTATGGCCCTTTTATGTGCCCCTTGCTTTTTTTCTTCTCGAAAAAGATCAAACCCGAAAGAAGATATTATTTGTCATTTTAGGAATTGGTGCATTAATATCTGTTTACCACCTTTACTGTATGATCAACTTTAAGATCGGAGCCAAAATTTCTCCGTACCACATTTACTATGAAATAGATTCTGTATTAAATGAATTTTTAGTTGTCAGTTTTTTATACGTCATAACGATCATTCTTCCACCATTTATTTCAAGTCATAAAGGCGCTTCCCTCATTGGATCATTTTTATTACTCTCATTTGTTGTATCCCAATTTTACTTTAATGATTATGTTATTTCAGTTTGGTGCTTTTTTGCAGCCATTACAAGCATGTTGGTCTTTCAATCGATGCGGGAATTACGGGTCAAACACGAATATATTTAATTATTGAAAAGCATGGTGTTTTATTAAAGAGCCGGGGGCGGAAACCTCCGGCTTTTATTTTTTAGTCCATTAAACCCGCTTCCCTATAAACAGTCTATGTTAGAATAAACTCCGTATTTTACATGAAATAGGCGCAATATTACCTGATGTTTAAGTTTTTAAACCTTAATTTTATTTTTATACTCCCCATTAATACTTTTAAAACGTTTACATTATTAATAACCCATTTACTTTATCTAACTTACTGACACTTCGCAATACATGAACTACGATCACATCATAATTGGCAGCAGCCCGGTTTGTTTACTGGAATCTATTGCTACAAGCTATACCGGTAAAAGATCGTGTGTTATTGATAGTGCTGAGCGCCTGGGGGGTGCATGGAAAACGCTTGAAATGGACGAATCGGGAATTGGAAATGTAGAAATTGGCTGTCACATACTTGAAAAAGATAAAAAAGTTTTTCGGTTTTTTGAAGAGGAGTTAAATCTAAAATTAGTTCCGCTCGATCCGCAACCAAGGATCAATTATCGCAACAAATGGTTGCGTTACAATTTAAAAAATCTTGTGTTTATTTTCAGCGATATGCCTTCTTACTTTACTGCTAAAAATGGTGCGGGTCGTTTCAAAAGAAACATAGGTCTCTTCTTTAAAGAAATATCGCAATTAAAGCTAAAATATTATTCTTTTGAAAATTCATCGAGTGAACTTGCCGAACGTTTGGAAAAACTGGTTGAAAACAGGAATATTGACACAAAATTAGAGTCAAGGGTAAAAACTATTCACGTTGACACTCAAAAAAAACGTGTTGAATTAACCACTGATCAAGACCAAACCATTGTTGCAAATAAATTATCGCTTACTTATACTTCCAATGTTGAACAGCTTTTTATTGATGGTAAGAATATGTCATCGGTATTTAAAAAAACGACTACTGAGTTCATTCATCTGCACATTCTAGTAAAAGACCCCAAACTTAAAAAATTCAGTTATCTCCGCATTGTAAAGAATGACATTATACACAGGGTAAGTAACATGTCAGGTCAGGTTTCATTAAATCCAAACGAGTATTTACTTTGTGTGGGAATATATTCAGGTGTACTTGAAAAATATAGTGATGGGGAGATCTATTTTAAGGTTCTTGATTTGATAAAAAAAATGGGCATTGTATCAACTGAATGTGTCATCTTAAAAAAACGTTTGAACACGTATAAAAGCGCAACTACCAAATACAATGATCTGAAAATACTTGAGAAGGGATCGAATAATTTAATTGAAGTATTGTACACTTCTGATCTCACGTTGGGCATTCGAAAAAATCTGCACAAATACGAACCTGCTCTTTACAGACAAAAGTATGTGGCCAATTCGACTGAATTATACTCGGTTAAAGCCTGACAGGCTATTCAAAACTTATTTTATTTTCCTTGTCTTTCGCTTCCTTTTAAGAAGATCCCAGGCAATTGCAAAAGCTGGCAGCATAAATTCGATTTAAAAAAACTGCCTTCAGTGGTTTTAATACTGAAGGCAGTTAAGTAATAAAATTTCTATTATTATTTGGTCACGATTATTTTTTCGGTCACACTTAATTTACCTGCTTCATAAAAGTTTACTAAATACGAACCGTTCGTCAAATTACTTATATCAATTTGGATTTGAACACTTCCTTCATTCAAAACAATTGTTTTAAGAACTCTTCCGGCAAGATCGGTAATTTGAATTTTGCCTTCTGCGTTTTCAGCTAAAATATATTGAGCATTCAATAAATTTTCAACCGGATTTGGATAGAGTTTTAGAGCACTAATGGTAACATTGTTGGTTTCAGAATCCTTGTTTGCATTTTCCATATTTGCATACCCACTCATATCG